>JAEUTF010000118.1 GCA_016788185.1 Bacteroidia bacterium
CGCCGGAAGCCAGCAGATTCCCGTTGATGTCCTTCAGCGACCAGCTGGTTTCATTCGGGTAATTGTCGGGCTGGATAAAGACCACCACCTGACTTTGTCCGGGAAGACACTGGGCAAGCGCTGACCATATTGTACTGCATAGCAGGAAGGAGAGAAGTACTGCTTTTTTCATTGAAGCGGTTGTGTTGTTTGGAAGTTTAAATATAGTACTTTTTGATTAACCGGAGGTTATACTGCGCCGGTACCGCCAATTGCTGGACGCTGAAAACGCTAGCAGGCGCGTGTTTTGCAAGCGGCAGGCTCCCGACATCCTTCCCGGTATAAACCCGGACAGGCTGTGCATAAAGGCAGTCCCAATATTTTGAGCCTCACACCCTTTGAAGAATTGTTAACGCAGGCGTCAAAGCGGAAATACTCCGGGGCAAAAACATTACTTTTGTGGGATGTCCAATTACCTCGATCACCTCAATGAAGCACAGCGGGAAGCAGTGATACAGACCGAAGGCCCTGTTATGATCATCGCAGGCGCCGGCTCCGGAAAAACGAGGGTACTTACCTACCGAATCGCCTACCTCATTGAAAAAGGAAACGACCCTTTCAACATCCTGGCGCTTACATTTACCAACAAGGCCGCCAGAGAAATGAAGGAACGCATTTCCAGGGTAGCGGGCAACGAAGCCCGCAACCTCTGGATGGGCACTTTTCATTCCGTGTTTGCCAGAATCCTCCGCATGGAAGCGGATAAAATAAATTATCCCACCAACTTCACCATTTACGATACCGACGACAGCAAGGGGCTGATCCGCGATATCCTCAAGGAACAAAACCTCGACGACAAAATTTACAAGCCCTCGGCGGTACTCAACCGCATCTCCTCCGCCAAAAACAACCTGTTCAACTGGCACGAATACCAGAACAATGCCGAGCTGAACGCCGACGACACCTCCACCGGCAAACCCAAAATGGGAATGCTCTTTGAGTTGTACAGCAAACGCTGTTTCAAGGCCGGGGCCATGGATTTTGACGATATCCTTTACAATACCTGGAAACTTTTTCACGAACACCCCGATGTATTGTACAAATACCAGGTCAAGTTCAGATACGTCATGGTGGACGAGTTTCAGGACACCAATTATGCGCAGTACATCATCGTCAAGAAATTATCCGCCATGCACCAGAACATCTGCGTGGTGGGCGATGATGCGCAAAGCATTTACGCCTTCAGAGGAGCTAATATTCAGAACATCCTCAATTTTGAAAAGGATTTTCCGGAATTGAAAACCTACAAGCTGGAGCAAAATTACCGCAGCACCAAAACGATTGTACAGGCGGCCAATTCGGTCATCACCTTCAATAAAAACCAGCTCCAGAAAGACGTCTGGACTGAAAATCATCACGGCGAAAAGATCCATCTGCTGAAAGCGCTCAGCGATAACGAAGAAGGCAACCAGGTTGCCATCAGCATTTTCGAGGAGAAGATGAACAAGCGCCTCCGGAACAAGGATTTCGCCATTCTCTACCGCACCAATGCGCAAAGCCGTTCGATGGAAGAAGCATTGAGACGACAGAACATTCCCTACAGGGTCTACGGCGGTGTGTCCTTCTACAACCGTAAGGAGATCAAGGATCTGCTCGCCTATTTCCGGATGGCCATCAACCCCCTCGACGAAGAAGCGATGAAGCGCATCATCAATTATCCGGCGCGCGGCATCGGAAAAACCACCGTTGACCGCCTGGTGGTGCATGCCTCACAGGAAAATACCACGGTCTGGAACGTTCTCGAAAACATCCATGAATTCAAGGCTGGCATCAACGCCGGCATCCGCGACAAGGTATCGGAGTTTGCCGTGATGGTGAAAAGCTGGAACATCATGCTGCCGAGCCACAGCGCCTATGAACTGGCCAGTCACATTGCCACCGCTTCGGGGCTGCTCACCGAGTTGTACAACGACCGCAGTCCGGAGGGTGTGAGTCACTATGAAAACGTTCAGGAACTGCTCAACGGCATCCGGGAATTCAGCGAGAACGGTAAAATTCCGCTCGAGTCCCCTTCCGCCGAACAATCGCTGCCGCCGCTGCGCACCCTCGACCTGTACATCCAGGATATCGCTCTGCTGACCGACGCCGACAACGACAAGGACGGCGACGACGACAAGGTGACGCTGATGACGATTCACAGCGCCAAAGGGCTTGAATTCAAACACGTGTACATCACCGGCATGGAAGAAAACCTGTTTCCCTCCCAGCTGAGTGTGCATTCGCGCACCGAGCTGGAAGAGGAGCGCCGGCTGTTTTATGTAGCCATCACCCGTGCGGAAGAACGCCTCACCCTGTCGATGGCGGCTACCCGATACCGTTGGGGCAACCTGGTGATGTGCGAGCCCAGCCGTTTCCTGGAAGAAATCGACAGCAACTGCATCGAAATGCCCGTGACCCGCGGCGGCGCCCTTTTCGACGAAGAAGATGAACGGGGAGGCTGGGGAAAAACCGGCGGCGGAACGCGCGGCCTGCAGCGGGGACCGGCCCGTCCCTACCAGGGAGGCTCCGGAAAAAATTTCCACGGCGGAGCCGGCAGAAACCGCGACCACGCGGGCGGAAGCAGCCCGAAATCATCACCGGCCACTAACGCCGGCGGCGTACCGCAAGGATTTAAGAAAATCGGGGCGGCCCGGCCGGTTCAGGCGACCGCCGATTTCCAGGCCGATGACCCCTCCCGCATCACCGTGGGTGCCCGCGTGGAACATCAGCGTTTCGGACAGGGGCAGGTCATTGGTATGGAAGGACGCCCGCCCGACAACAAAGCCACCATTTTATTTGACGGCCAGGGCCAGAAACAACTGCTCCTGAAGTTTGCCAAGCTCAGAATCCTGGAATGATCCGACCGCTGCGCGAAGCCCCGGTGCCGCCCTGGTGTCCGGGTATTCAGCGTTCGGGCGCCCCGGATGCCTCCGGATGTCCCTGTAATTCCCTAAATTTGCTGAGATTTTAATACTTTCCCCTGAACATGCAATACAATACCTCCCGACATCCGCTGACCATTGCCGAATACGGCCGTTCCATCCAGGAAATGGTGGAGTATGCCGTACAGCTTGAAGACCGCGATGAACGCAGCCGCGCCGCCAAAACCATTGTGAACGCCATGGCCATCCTCAATCCCGGCCTGAAAGAATATGCCGATTTCAAACATAAACTCTGGGATCACCTTTTTATCATTTCTGACTTCAAACTCGACTGCGACTCCCCCTACCCGATGCCTGACAAGGACCTCACCCATGTCCGGCCGGAGCCCTTGCCTTATCCCCAGAAAAACATCAAACTCCGCCATTACGGCAGCATCATTGAATCCATGATCCGCGAAGCGGTCAAGATGGAAGATTCACCCGAAAAGCAGCAGGTGGTGGAAGCCATTGCCAATTTCATGAAGATGAGCTACCTGACCTGGAACCGCGACTCGGTAGACGACGAAGTGATTCGTGAACAATTGCGTGAATTTTCCGGTGGAAAACTTGAACTGAGGGATGAATTGAAGCTGACCAATCGTTTTATAGATTTACGTGAAGCTGATCGCAGAAATCAGCGGAACAAAAACCTGAAAAAACGAGGAAACAACAATGGATACAGCCGTAGCAAATAAACCGGCCGGAACGATGAGCGGTACAGCAGGGAGTTTTGAAATAACGGGCGGTTGCCGCCTGCAGGGCAGCATCGAACCTCAGGGTGCTAAAAACGAAGCCTTGCAGATTTTATGCGCCGTTTTACTGACTGAAGAAACCTGTATCATCGAAAACGTTCCTGAAATCAGGGATGTGATCAAGTTGATTGAGTTGCTGGGGAAAATGGGGGTTCAGACCGAAAGGCTGGCCGCCAACACGTACTCCCTCCGGGCCGGAAACATCGACCTCAGTTATCTTGAAACCAAGGAATTTTCGAAGCTGGGCGCCGCGCTGCGGGGTTCAATCATGATCGTAGGTCCCCTACTGGCGAGGTACGGCAAGGCCGCCATTCCACGGCCTGGTGGTGATAAAATCGGCCGACGCCGGCTCGACACCCATTTCATCGGTTTCCAGAACCTGGGTGCAAAATTTGATTTCGACAGCACCGACAATTTTTACAAGGTCGAAGCGCCCAGGCTGAAAGGCACCTACATGCTGCTGGACGAGGCCTCGGTTACCGGCACGGCGAACATCGTCATGGCCGCCGTGATGGCCGAAGGAACCACGACCATTTACAATGCGGCCTGTGAACCCTACCTGCAGCAATTGTGCAAGATGCTCAACAGCATGGGCGCCAAAATCAGCGGCATCGGTTCTAACCTCCTCAACATCGAAGGCGTAAAAAATCTGAAAGGCACGCGGCACCGCATCCTGCCCGACATGATTGAAGTCGGCTCCTTCATCGGCCTTGCGGCCATGACACAGAGTGAACTCACCATCAAAAATGTGGGGCTTGCGCACCTGGGCATCATACCATCGACCTTCCAGCGGCTCGGCATCAAAATGGAATTCAGAGGAGACGACATCTATATTCCCGCTCAGGAGATGTATGAGATCGATACCTTCATTGACGGCTCCATCCTGACGATTGCCGATCAGATCTGGCCGGGCTTCACCCCCGATTTGCTCAGCGTGATTCTGGTGACCGCCACCCAGGCCGCCGGTACCGTGCTGGTACACCAGAAAATGTTCGAGAGCCGCCTCTTCTTTGTGGATAAACTGATCGACATGGGCGCCCAGATCATCCTGTGCGACCCTCACCGCGCCACCGTGATCGGCTTAGCCCGCAAGCATCCCTTGAAAGGCATCCAGATGACGTCGCCCGATATACGTGCAGGAGTAGCCCTCCTGATCGCCGCGCTGAGTGCGAAAGGCAAGAGCGTCATCCACAACATCGAACAAATAGACCGGGGGTATGAACGCATTGATGAACGGCTGAATGCCCTGGGCGCCAAAATTGTCAGGGTCTGATCACCCGTTCCGGCTAATCTGTTTAACCAGGGCGGAAATGAATCCGGAAAAGCCGGGAACTTCCGGCCTCCTTCTGCATCGACTCTGGTTTCCAGCATGCGGGGAATTTTAAATAAACCATCTATAATCCGGCTTTGGTATTATTTTTGCCAAGTCCACCTGTCTTAAAGAAAAACTCTCAAAACCATATGAAAAAAATCGCTATGCTGCTGGGATTCAGCGCATTTATTGCACTTGCAGCGTTCACCCTCGTTTCTTTTAAACCGGTACCTCAGGCTACCGGCACCGCCATCGGGAACAAAGCCATCGATCTGGCCTTCACCAGTCCGGAAGGAAAAACCATCGCCCTCAGCTCCCTGAAAGGTAAAATGGTGTTACTCGATTTCTGGGCCAGCTGGTGTGGACCCTGCCGCATGGAAAACCCGCATGTGGTGGCTGCTTACCTGAAGTACAAGGATCAGAAGTTCAAAAACGGCAAAGGATTTACCATTTACAGCGTCAGCCTGGATCAGAACAAAGAAGCCTGGATCAAAGCCATTGCGAAAGACAAGCTGGAATGGCCTTATCACGTCAGCGATCTGGGCGGATGGCAATCACGTCCTGCAGCCCTGTATGGAGTGAATTCCATTCCGGCCAATTACCTGATTGACGGCAATGGTGTCATTGTAGCCCGCGGACTTCGCGGGGCCAACCTGGAATCCACCCTGGAAACCTACCTTGCCAAGGGTTCGGCGGACAAAGGCGCTGTTAAGTCGGAAACAAAATAAACCGGGTACAGAAAATACCCTTGCTCCTTCCATAAAATCAACAGCAAAGAGCCTCCCTGTGGGGGCTCTTTTATTTATTTCAGCGAACGACTGCCAATTTGTCCAGAATGGGCGGATGGCAGTATTTTTGATTCGCGAAAACACTCCATGAAATTCAAGAACCCATTTAGTACCGGAAAAGAGATGAGTCAGGAAAAAGAAAACATAAAAGAGCACGCTGAAAACCCGATTGCCGAAGAAATATTGCGATCATCGGCGGCGGAAGGATCCGAGCAAAGACCCTTGGATGAGGATCCTGTAGGTAAACTTGAAAAAGAAATATCGGAACTCAAGGACAATCACCTGCGCCTCTATGCAGAATTTGAAAATTACAAACGCCGGAGCATCAAAGAACGCGGAGAAATCATCAAATCGGCCGGTGCTGACATCATTTCATCCCTGCTTCCGGTCATGGATGATTTTGACCGGGCCCTCAAAGCCATGGAACAAACCGCCCAGGCTTCCGTGCGCGAAGGCATTCTTCTGATTCATCAGAAATTATCGTCAACCCTCGAACAAAAGGGACTCAAGGCCATGAACTCCATCGGCCAGGATTTTGATGTTGAATTGCACGAGGCCATCACAAAAATCCCGACCGAGGATCCTGCCATGAAAGGCAAGGTAATGGACGAAGTGGAAAAAGGATATTGGTTAAATGAAAAAGTGATTCGCTACGCGAAAGTGGTGGTGGGCAGCTAAAAGCAGATTACATGTCGAAACGCGATTATTACGAGGTACTTGGCGTGGCCAAAAATGCTTCGGAAGCAGATATTAAAAAGGCTTACCGGCAGATGGCCCTGAAATACCATCCCGATAAAAACCCGGGTGACAAGGCGGCCGAAGAAAAATTTAAAGAAGCTGCTGAAGCCTACGAAGTGCTGAGCAATCCCGAAAAGAAAGGACGTTACGACCAGTTTGGTCATGGCGGGATGGGAGGCAACGGCGGATACGGCGGCGGGCATGGCATGAACATGGAGGATATTTTCAGCCAGTTCGGCGATATCTTCGGTGGCGGCAATCCCTTTGAAAGCTTCTTTGGCGGCGGCGGTCAGGGCCGGGGCGGACGTCGTACCGTGAACCGCGGCACCAACCTTCGCATCAAGGTTAAGCTGACCCTGGAGGAAATCGCCAAGGGGAGCGAGAAAAAAATCAAAGTCAACAAGCAGGTGCCTTGTCAGACCTGCCACGGTTCCGGCGCACAGGCCGGATCGGGATCATTTTCGACCTGCAACATGTGCAAGGGGAGCGGCCAAATTCGTCGTGTGACGAACAGTTTTCTCGGACAGATGCAAACCATCACCACCTGTCCCACCTGCAACGGCGAAGGCCAGACAATCGCCAATAAATGCAATTCCTGTCAGGGCTCGGGCGTTCAGCCCGGTGAGGAAATCATCAGCATCAATATACCGCCCGGCGTAGCCGAAGGCATGCAACTCACCGTGAGCGGTAAAGGGAATGCGGCGGAACGCGGAGGGATTCCCGGCGACCTGCTGATTGTCGTAGAAGAAGTTCCGCATCCTCATTTGCAGCGCGACGGAGAACACCTCATTTACGATCTCTATATTTCATTTGTCGATGCGGCCCT
>JAEUTF010000015.1 GCA_016788185.1 Bacteroidia bacterium
AATACGTATTTCAGCCTGCTGATGAAGTTCAGGATCGATTACATCCTGCACAGTTCAGCTTTCCAGACCCACGCTTTTCACACCAAGGAAGTGAAACTGAGCGATCATTATCCTGTTCATGCCTGGCTGAGTCTGCCGTAGACGTACAGGAAATACTCAACGGGCCACCGCCCCGCCTTCGTACAACTGCCGGGCATATTTCTTCGAAGGCGAAGGGATGAATGCTCCCAGGCCCAGTGCGGGCCAGATACTGTCCACGCGTCCGATTGTGCCTGGGTCGGAAGCCAGGATGTTGGGCCAGTCACGGTCGAAGCCATCAAACTCCTTCATTTTCCGGGTGCCGTCAAACATCACATGATTGACTTCCTCCTTCGACCTGGCCGGAAAATCCAGGTGATCGCGGCGGGGATCGAGGTTATTGGAAAAACGCCAGACGGCGTCGGCCACATCACTGATGTCCATGGTATGCTCCAGGAATGCCAGCACTTTAACGAGGCGGAAAGCGGGATGAGCCAGTAATGTGGCCGCCATTTCCCGCACATGGCCGGCTCTGTTCTTTTCAATCGAAACAAAGACCAGCGGAATACCCCACTGAAGTAAGCGAATATTCACTCCTTTGAGTTCAGGATATTGACGAATCAATTCTTCGATGGAAGGTCCGGAATCCGCCAGGTCCCTTGCAGGTACGGCATCGGGCATCGCACCGGGCACGGTTTCTTCTTCGAGCTTGCGGGTGGCATCTATGCCCATTTTACCCCCAAACGCCATGCGGGAACAGGAATGATCCAGCACATCGGTTGGCCCCTGCGAATAGCTGATGTCGCGCAGGGGATCCACATGATTTGAAATGTACTGCGCCACTTCTTTCTGATCGTGGATGTTCACGTCACCGTCCACAATGATCATCATCTTGGTAAACATCATCTGACCGGCTCCCCACAAGGAATTCATGACTTTGAGAGCCTGGCCCGGATAATCCTTGCGGATTTTTACAATCACCAGGTTGTGAAACCCCCCTTCTACCGGCAATACCATGTCAACAATTTCCGGCACCATGGTCATCTTGATCGGCGCCAGGAAAATCCGTTCCGTGGCCTTGCCGATCCAGGCGTCCTCCTGTGGAGGGATCCCGACGATGGTGCAAAGGTAAACTGGATCTTTGCGGTGTGTGATCGCCGTGATGTGGAAGCGGGGGTAATAGTCGGCCAGCGAATAATAGCCGGTATGGTCACCGAAAGGACCCTCGAGAATGAAATCCTCGTCCGGATCCACGTAGCCCTCGATGACAAAATCCACGTCCGAAGGCACGTGCATATCAATCGTCAGGCATTTCACCAGTTCTACCCTTTTCTTGCGCAGAAAGCCGGCCAACATGAATTCATCCACCCCGTCGGGCAGCGGTGCCGTGGCGGCATAGGTATACGCAGGGTCGCCGCCAATGGTAACAGCCACGGGCATACGCTTTCCTGCTTTTTTATATTCATTGAAATGGCGCGCCGAAACTTTATGCCGGTGCCAATGCATCCCCGTCATGGTGGGTGTAAACACCTGCATCCGGTACAGCCCCACGTTGCGGATGCCGGTCAGCGGATCACGGGTCTGAATGACAGGCAGTGTCACAAAGGGCCCCCCGTCTTCCGGCCAGCAGGTCAGCACAGGCAGCTTCGTGATATCCGGCTCCTTCATGACCACTTCCTGACATTCGCCTTTTCCGCTCACCTCTTTGGGCATCCAGGAAGCGATGGCTCCCAGTTGCGGCAGGAGTTTCAGTTTATCGATAAAGGAATTTTTGGGACCCGTGATGGTCTTGAAAAGGGCTTCTATTTCCTGGGCCACCTCGTCCAGCTGATTCACCCCCAGGGCCATGGCCATGCGTTTTTCGGTGCCCATGGAATTGATCAGTACGGGGAAATCGTATCCGGTATTTTCAAACAGAAGCGCCGGGCCGTACTCCTTGGAGATGCGGTCGGTGATTTCCGTAATTTCAAGTTTCGGACTTACATATTCGCGGATGCGTTTCAGCTCTCCGGCTTCTTCCAGTACTTTTATGAAATGCTGCAGGTTTCTGTATGCCATCTTCAATGCTCTGTTCACTAAACATCCGGCAGATGTTTAAGGTTTAAAAGGTTCAAAAAAATTCATACTCATACCGGTTGGACAGGTGGGTATCCCGTCCGGCCCGCGTCAGATCCGTTTCATAAACGGTTTCTTCGCACAGACGACCTTCTTCGTCGTAAGCCATCCTGTTCCTCGATATCACATAGCCATTTTCATCGGCCAAGGACTCCTCGGTCAGCCGACCCAGTTCATCGTATTCATAGCTGGTGATGCGGGTGTAAAATCCTTTGGACACTTTTTGTACCAGACGTCCCAGTTCATCGTAGTGTGAGGTCTGACGGGAGATCAGTTTGTCGTCCGCATTTAGTTTGGAAACCATGCTTTCCCGGCCTTCCTCATCGTATTCAAAAAGTACGCGGCCGAGACGCTTCCCATCCTTCCCCAGTTCTTCCTCTTCCGTTAACCGGCCTTTTTCGTCGTAACGGAACCGATACTCCTTTTCTCCGTCCTGAACGGACCTGATTTTCCTGCTGATGAGGCGCGACTGCTCATCGTACTGTAATTCCTCGGAAGCTTCAAACTCACCATCGGCATCCATGCGAAGCACTTTTAAAGGAAGGGCATTGCTGCCGTATTCGTATTCGGTTCTCTCACCCGGATCATCCCCGTAATATTTCACAATGACCAGGGCATTTCCGTCGGTATTACGGGTGGTTTCAAAACGCTCGCTGATTCCATCAGCAGGAATTTCCAGCAAGTGAAGCAAGAGGTTCGCCCGCTCGTCGTAGGTGTAGGTATGTACCTCCTCGAGTTCACCGCTGAGGTCGAACTTTGTTTCCGACACCAGCAACTGCTTATCGTTGTACTCGGCCAGCAAGACCAGGATCTCCTCCTGCCCCTGTTCACTTCCGGCCCGGAGCATTGACTTGATCGGTGCTGAGTATTTCTTTACTGTTTTTACCTGATTTGACGCTGTCATAAGCGGGATTTTTGGGGAGTGCAAGGATGGATGGAGAAGGCTTTCTCGTTTTAACGGACAGGATGTAAGCATTAATGCCCAGCATGGAAAAAAAGATGATCCACTTTACCCATACCAGATCCACCATGTAAAAGATACTGAAGGTAAGGCTGAGGGTCACCAAAATGATGGCAAGCACTTTTGTTTTGATGCGCATGCCTTTTCCTCTTTTCCAATCCATGATTTGCGGACCAATGACCGGATGGGACAGGATTTTTTTGAGCAGCCGGGGAGAACTTTTGGCAAAACAAAAAGAAGCCAGGATAAAAAACACAAGACCGGGCATCATGGGCAATACAAATCCCGCTATTCCGATTCCGGAAAAAATGAATCCGAAAACGATCCATACAGGTTTAGGAAGATTGATTTTATCCAACATGGCTCCAGCGGTGCAAGACTTCGGGAAAGAAGACCGGATGCTGCAAAGGTAGAGAATACTCCGCAGGAGCAGTGGATTCACCACGGCTCCTCAGGCCCGTTTCTACAAAACCACGCTTGACTGTGGATTTGCTTTTGACACCTCTCCTTCAGCCCCCTTGAACCACTCCCTTCGTTCTTGCAAATGTAAAAACGCTTCTCCTGCGAATATTGTTCATCGTCCCGCATGAGGACACACAAACTCCGGCCAATCAACAAATTCAGATAAACCTTTGCTGCTGCGACGAAGGCCTCCTGCAAGCAATCAGACACTGGAAAACAAGCATTAATTCTATTACATTTGCACCGCCCGATTCCGCAAATGAAGGTATTGACCCTGCCCGGGTGGTGGAATTGGTAGACACGCAGGACTTAAAATCCTGTGGCCCTTAAAGCCGTACGGGTTCGATTCCCGTCCCGGGT
>JAEUTF010000169.1 GCA_016788185.1 Bacteroidia bacterium
GCCAGAAAAGCTACAGAGAGAACGATGAGGAGATCCGAGAAGTTCGTGGTTTGTGCAAACACAAGAGGGCGATTAGCAGGATACTGCTTGTAAAAATATGGATATATAAGTGAATATCCTCCAGCAGGTGGGTGGTTTCCCGCCCTTCAAGGGCTGTAATCTGATAGGAGGAAAGCAGTATGGTGCTCACGGAAAAGTAAATCAGGAACGAGGAGGATATCCAGAAGCGGAGCGAACGAACCAGGGGGATATAGCTTTCGTTGCTGAGTCGGTACAGGTAAATGGCATTGACCAACAGGCAGAGCAGGCCGCCGGCCAGAATAGAGCGGTCGTTGAATCCTTCGGTAAACCGCGTAATGTAAAAACTCTCAGCCAGCCAGAAAAGAAAAAAGGCAGTGGACAGCATTCGAATAAATTTCGAGAAAGGGGAAGGGCTGGTCCAACTGCCTATTAAAAAAAGTATAAGGGGTGTTTCCGCGAGCGTATAGAGATTAAAACTTAATGCATTGTTACGGTACAGGATGATACTTATTTCAGATCCGATTTCAGCGAGCAGGCTGCAGGCCTGAAGGAGGATCAGAAATTCCAGCCTGCTGGCTTTGATTTGTTTCCAGTGTAGAAGTCCATACAACAGGATGAAGAAGGCCAGAAGGCAGATGATGATCTGAAGGAGATCCAAGTGTCGGGTACTTTTTACAGAGGACTGGTTTCATCACAGGTGTTTGGACATCGCCGGCCGTGGTTCATGACGACTCCGGTCAGGTCCTGCAAATTTTCATTGGTGGCCACCAGGATCAGGACCAGGCTTTTGTCTGGTTCTTCTCCGAGGTAAGCACGGAATCCACTCGCATTGGCTTGCTCCATCAGGGTTGAAATAACACTCGCATCAAATTGAAAGGCACGGATGGTTCCTCCAGCGTGGTTGGCTTTGTAGCGCTGGGTGAGTACGATCGCATCTTCAAGAGGGATTTCATTTTGATGTGGAGGCATATATATTTTTTCTCAAAGTAAATCCCTTATCTGGCATCTTACAAATGTTTTAGTCATTTTCACCAGAAGTAGTAGTGCATTTTCACTAGTAGTGGTAGCGAAGTATATCCATTTTTGAGGGGTTGTTCCCAAATTAAAGCGCTAAAATGGCCCGGAAGGGTTAAATGGCCGCAGAATTAGTAATTTTGCCCGTATAGCCTGCTTCTTGTGATTCAATTCCTTTCTCCCGGATACCTCTATGGATTGTTAATCCTGAGCATTCCGGTTATTATTCACCTTTTTAACTTCAGGCGATACAAAAAGGTGCTTTTCACGAATGTTCGCTACCTGCAGGAACTCAAGGAGGAAACCACACGGACCAGCCGCTTGAAACACCTGCTTGTCCTGTTGATGCGCCTGCTGGCTTTCAGTTTCCTGGTTTTTGCCTTTGCGCAGCCCGTGATTCCGGCAGGTCAAGCAGCCCGGCGCACACCGGATGAACCGGTAAGCATATATATCGACAACTCATTCAGCATGGACGCGGTGAGCAGTCAGGGTACTTTGCTGGAGGTGGCCACCAGAAAGGCTTCTGAAATCGCGCTGTCCTTTCCTCCCTCTACACGATTTCAATTGTTAACCAATGATTTTGAAGCATTCCGGCAGCGGCTGATCAGCCGTGATGACTTGGTTGATGAATTGGGCAGAATCCGGATTTCTGCACATAGCCGGAAGCTTTCAGAAGTATTGCTACGACAGAAAGAAGCCTGTCGAACCGGCGGGAATATGAATTTCAGGTCCTTCATCATCAGTGATTTTCAAAAAACCACGGCCGATTTCATGTCCGTCAGTCCGGATTCACAGCATGCCGTCGGGTTGATTGCCTTACCGGTTCAGCCAACGGCAAACTTGTACATCGATACCTGCTGGCTGACTTCCCCGATGGTTCAATTAGGTCGTCCGGCCGAATTAAAAGTGCGGATTAAGAACAGCGGGGAAAAAGACGCAGAAAACGTTCCGGTTCGTTTTTTAATTAATAAAGCCCAAAGAGCCGTTGCGGCCGTTGCCGTTCAGGCAGGTCTTTCAACAGAACTGGTGTTTAGCTTTACGGTGCAGGAACCCGGATGGCAAAAGGCGGAAATCCGCCTTACGGATCATCCGGTGAGTTTTGATGATGCTTATTTTTTCGCGTTTGAGGTGAAAGCGAAGTTACAGGTGACCTCCATTCAGGATGGACCCGCCTCCCCCTATCTGAATGCGTTGTTCAATAAGGATCCATTTTTCACCTTTTCAAATGTTTCTGCCGGCCAGGTCGATTATTCAACCTTTGCCCGGCAGGATCTGATTCTGGTTTCCGGATTAAGGCAATGGTCAAGCGGTTTATCCGATGAATTGAAAAAATACATGGAATCGGGAGGAACAGTAACGGTGTTCCCCGATTCTGCTGCTGAAATGGCCGATTACAACCGTTTCTTCACCGCCGTGGGAGGAGATCTTCTGGCCGGCATCAATGAGTCTGAAGATAAAGTGACCACCATTGAACTGAGGCACCCGCTTTTCTTTGAAGTGTTTGACCAGGTGAAGGTGAATGACGAGAAGGTGGATTACCCCTCCGCCCGAAAGCATTTCGGGTTTTCGAGCTCTTCGCTGAGTAAAAGGAAAACCCTGATGAAATTACAGGGTGGCGGCGATTTCCTGTCTGAATATCCCGTTGGGAAAGGGACCTTGTATGTATTCAGCGTTCCCCTGGAGCCGGGATTCAGTAACCTGTCCCGTCATGCCCTCTTTGTTCCGGTGGTGTACAGGATGGCCATCCTGGCCTCAAGACCGCTTGCTTTTGCCAACACCATCGGCAATGCGCAACCGGTAGTGGTAAACAGTACCGGCCCATCTGGCGATGAAACTTTTCATCTGATCAGCAAGGACCTTAATACGGATATTATCCCTGCGGCGCGGGTGATTTCTTCCGGATTGCTGATCGACGTGGCAGATCAGATCAGCAAAGCCGGACACTTCGATCTTACCAAAGGAGGAACCAGTGTGGCGGTGCTGGCTTATAACTATGACAGA
>JAEUTF010000278.1 GCA_016788185.1 Bacteroidia bacterium
CTGGAAGTCCTCATGGAGGACTGGGGCGTGAGCACCGAACGGCAGGGCGCCGAGGTGCTGATCAGGAGCCGCGGCATACCGGAGCGCAGCTTCAGCTATGATTTCAACGACACCCCCGACCTGGCGCAGGCCTTTGCGGTGATGGCTGCCGTGAGTAAGCGAAGGCTGACGCTGCGCGGCCTCTCCACGCTCAAGGACAAGGAGACCAACCGCCTGCTGGCCCTGAAAACGGAGCTGGAAAGGGCGGGAGCGGAAATAGTAATCGGCGACGATTCGCTGGACGTGGTTCAGGGGGTGGATGTAAAGAAGGTGCCGCAGGAGAAATTTCGCACTTACCACGATCACCGCATGGTGATGGCCCTCAGCCTGCTCTCCATCGGAGCGGAAGGCCTGAGCCTGCTGCAGCCCGGCCATGTGACCAAGTCTTTCCCTTCCTATTTTGCCGTGCTGAAAGAAGCCGGCTTCCTGGTGGAGGAGCGCTGAAGATTTGGGTATATTCCTTGCCGTTAGTATTTTTTTTAAAACCCTCAGGGCTTTTGGCCGGCCAGGTAGCGCACGGCCGCTTCCGCGCAGCGTTCACCGTCCATGGCAGCGGAAACGATGCCGCCGGCATAGCCCGCGCCTTCGGCGCAGGGAAAAAGTCCCTTGAGCCCGGGGTGCATGCAGCTTTCGTGGTCGCGGGGAATCCGTACCGGCGACGAGGTGCGCGACTCGGTGGCCACCAACAAGGCTTCGTTGCTGTAATAGCCTTTCATTTTCTTGCCGAAATCCATCAGACCTTTGCGCAGGGCCAGCGCCACCGCAGGCGGAAGTACTTCTTTCAGGTCGACCGATTTCACGCCGGGCAGGTAAGAGTTACCGGGCAGGGAGGGGCTGAATTTCTGCTCGCAAAAATCCACGAGGCGCTGCGCGGGTGCCACCAGCTTTCCGCCGCCGGCGGCGAAGCAGGCCTGTTCAACGGAAGCCTGGTATTCCATCGCCGCCAGGGCACCGTGCGGCGAGAACTTTTTAAAATCTTTGGCGCCCACACTCACCACCATGCCCGAGTTCGCATAGGGGTTGTTTCGCTTCGACGGCGACCATCCGTTGACCACAATTTCGCCGGGGCTGGTGGCGGCCGGGGCAATGATGCCGCCCGGACACATGCAAAAGCTGTACACGCCGCGTCCTTCGTATTGTCCGCTGAGGCTGTAGGACGCCGCCGGAAGATAGCCGGGTCTTTGCCGGCAGTGGTATTGTTGCTGGTCGATGATCTGCTGCGGATGTTCAATGCGTACGCCGAGGGCGAAATCCTTTGCTTCCAGCTGAACGCCCTGAGCTTGCAGCAGGCGGAAGACGTCGCGTGCCGAGTGGCCGGTGGCCAGCAGGAGGGCTTTGCCTTCCAGGATGTATTCCGCTCCGCCGCCGGTGCTTTTCACCCTGGCGCCGCGGATCTCTCCGCCGAGGATGTGGAGCGATTCCAGCCGGGTCTGGAAGTGCACCTCGCCGCCGCAGGCTTCAATGCGTTCACGCATCGCCGTTACAATGCCCGGTAGTTTATTGGTGCCGATGTGCGGATGCGCGTCGATGCGGATGTCGGGCGGAGCGCCGAAATACACGAAGGTGTCGAGCATTTTCTGAACATTGCCGCGCTTGTCGGAGCGGGTGTACAACTTGCCGTCGGAATAGGTGCCGGCCCCGCCTTCGCCGAAACAGTAATTGGAGTCGGGGTTCACCTCGCCCTGCCTGCTGATGGCGGCGAGGTCGCGCCGCCGGCTGCGTACGTCCTTGCCGCGTTCGATCAGCACCGGCTTGTACCCGAGTTCGATCAGGCGCAGGGCCGCGAAGAGGCCGGCCGGTCCGGCGCCCACCACCAGCACCGGAGTCGCCTGCCCGACCTGGCGGAAGTCGCGTTCCATACCTTGTTCGGGGAGGACTTCCTGGTGCAGGGCCACATCAAAAAAGAGGCGGAATTTTACCTGCTTCGACCGCGCATCAATGGATCGCCGGGCGAGGCGGAAGGCATGGATTTCACTTTCGGCAAGGCCCAGCTGCCGCGATAGCCGGAAGCGGTATTCTTGTTCACGGGCCGCCTCTTCGGGCAGCAACACGAGTTCAACACGTTGTGGCATGGGCAGGGGTCAGGGGTGCAAAGGTAGTGGCAGCTTGCGGTGAAAAGCGAAGGCGCCTCCGGAAACTACCCGTCATGCAGGCCAGGTTCCGGTCAGGCGGCCTATTCAAAGGTCAGGGAGAAGGTGAAGATCCTTGACTTCAGCGCTGAAATGCTGGTGGAGTACACCGCAGGATCTTTGGTGAGTACATTGGGAATGCCCTGGAACATTTTTATTTCGGGAGCGAACTTGAAGAGCGGCAGGTAGAGGTCCATGCCCAGCCCGATGCTGTAACCGAAATCGTTTCGCTCCAGCTTGACGAGTTCTTCCTGGTTCTCCACCTTGGCCTGCGATACCAGGTCGATCATGTACCGGAATCCGCCCGTCACGTAAAAGCGGTAATTGTTGACGCGGTTGGATTTGAATTTTAACTCGAGGGGAAATTCAAGGAATGTGGATTCCACTTTTTTGATGACCACATCGCTGTTCGCGATTTTGGTGGTCATCTTGTACACCAGGTCGCGCTGTGAGAAGGCCAGATCGGGAACAAAGCGCAGGTCGAGGTTGTTGTTGATGTGGAGGTTGGCGATGATGCCCAGGTTAAACCCGGCCTTGCCGTCGGCTTCCAGCACCAGCACGCTGTCGGACTTGTAAAAATCATCGGCATGGGTCACGCGGAAATCCGTGGTGTTGAAACCCAGCAGGAAACCGAAATGGATCCATTGCTTGTCGTACTTTTCCAGGTTTTTCACCTTGATGCGCTGCCCGCAGGCATCCCGGCTGCCCAGGAGAAGCAGGAACGCGCTGAGGAGAAACAGGCCGGTTCTTTTCATTTGATTCCCGTGTAGATACTGGCAATACCAAACGTCAAAGGAAGGCATTTCGTATGACGGAAGCCCGCTTTTGCAAGAAGGGCGGTGAACGTACGGCCGTAGGGGAAGGCGGAGACCGATGCCGGGAGGTATTCGTAGGCGGAACGCTCTCTGGAGAGCATCTGCCCGATTCGGGGCATGACCTTGTACGAGTAAAAATTGTAAAACTGCTTCACCGGGAAACGGTCGGGCTGTGAGAATTCAAGGATCACGGCCATGCCGCCGGGACGAAGTACGCGGTACATCTCCTGCAAGCCGCTTTCGAGGTGTTCAAAATTCCGGACGCCGAAGGCCACCGTAATGGCATCAAAACGGTTGTCGGGGTAGGGGATGTTTTCGGAGTCGGCCTGTTCCAGGCGGATTATGCCTTGGTAGCCTTTGGCCATCACTTTGTGCCGCCCGATGTCGAGCATCTTGTTGGAAATGTCGATGCCAATGATTTCGGCCGGCTTCAGGCGCATGCATTCCAGCGCGAGGTCGGCGGTGCCCGTGGCGATGTCGAGGATGCTGGTGGGCTTCAGAGGTATCAGCTGGTCGATGCTTTTCTTTCGCCAGCGTCGGTCAATCCCGCCCGACAAGACCCGGTTGAGCAGGTCGTAGCGGGTGGCAATGCTGTCGAACATTTCTTCCACCCGCTCGCGCTTGGTGCTGCCTTTGTAATGTTGGGGAAGAACGGTCATAGGCTCAGGCTGGAGGCTTCTTGTTGTAATTGAATCTTGTCAATGGGCACCACGCCCACTTTTTCGCACACCAGGCCGCCGGCAAGGTTGGCCAGCGCCGAGAGGGTGGAGGCTTTCAGCTTCAGGGCCAGGCACAGGGAGGCCACACTGATCACGGTGTCGCCTGCACCCGAAACATCGCTGATGTTGCGTACATGCGCCGGCAGGATGGCGTAGTCGTTCCCGTGGCTGTAATACACGCCCGCCTCCGACAAGGTGACCATCAGGGTATCGATCTGCTGCTCCTGCTGAAAGGCGCGGGTGACTTGTCGCAGTTGTTTCACATCGCTTTTGTCGATGTCTATCTTAAGGCCGGCTTTGAGTTCGGCCAGGTTGGGTTTGAAAAGACTGACCCTTTTGTAGGCGTTGAAATTTTTCTTCTTGGGATCCACCGCGGTGGGGATGTTTCGGTCGCGGCAGGCCGTCACCATTTTTTCGATCAGGCTTTCATTCAGCACGCCCTTGTCATAATCTTCAAAAATGAGCACATCAGGTTTTTCCGCATCCAGCAGGCTGGTGAGTTTGCGGAGCAGTTCTTCCTGTTCGCGCAGGCTGAGTTCGTCAATCACTTCATCGTCCACGCGCAGCAGCTGGTGATTGTTTCCGATCACCCGGGTTTTGACCGTGGTGACCCTCCCGGACGATTGCAGCATGCCTTCGGCGGGCATGCCCAGCTCTTTCATCATGCGGAGCAATTCCTCTCCCGAGCGGTCGTCGCCGATCACCGAGCAGAGGTAGGGTCTGGCCCCCATGGCCTGGATGTTGATGGCGACATTGGCGGCGCCTCCCAAACGGCTTTCCCGCTTGTGCACGGCGACGATGGGTACCGGGGCTTCCGGTGAAATGCGGTCCACCCTGCCCCAGAGGTAGGCATCCACCATCACATCCCCAACCACCACTACCTTCAGGTGATGGAATGCATCGAAGAGCTCTTGTATGGAAGAAAACGGACTCACGGGATTTCGAGCGGCAAAGGTAGTGATTACAGGATTAAGGGAGGTAGGCGCGGCAAGGTATTAAGCCCTTGTTCAGCAGGATATTGAGTGGCAGGAGAAGCGGAAACCGTTGCGCCTTCCCGCAGCGGAGGACCGCCCGGGCAACGGAGGGGTTCACCGGCGCCCTGACGGAGGGCTAGCGTAGTTTGGCCAGGCTGATTTTTACCCTGCGCAAGGCTTCGGTCAGGACCGCATCACTGGTGGCAAAGGAAAGACGGATGCAGCGGTGGTCGCCGAAGGCCTCACCGGTCACCATCGACACCTTGGCATCCTGCAGCAGATACATGCAAAGATCGCTGGCGCTGTGTATAACGCTGTGCCCATCCGATTTTCCGAAAAACCAGGTCACATCGGGAAACACGTAAAAGGCGCCCAGGGGTTTGTTGAATTTCC
The DNA here is from genome assembly GCA_016788185.1 of Bacteroidia bacterium. Taxonomy (GTDB): domain Bacteria; phylum Bacteroidota; class Bacteroidia; order AKYH767-A; family OLB10; genus JAJTFW01. The sequence goes on from JAEUTF010000278.1 coordinate 5,070, forward strand.
AGCCCGGAATATCGTTCATCAGCCCGAGAACCAGGTCTCTTCTGCGCAGGAAGGAAAGGCGCATGTGTTCGTACTGGCTCCAGTCGGTGGAAACGGCCTTTACGGCGGCTTTCTGCGCGATGGAATTCGCCCCGCTGGTGAATTGCCCCTGCATCTTGTCGCAGGCCTTCGCGATGGCCGGTGCAGCGGCCATGTACCCGATACGCCAGCCGGTCATGGCATAGCCCTTCGAGACGCCGTTGACGATGATGACCCGGTCGTGGATAAAATCAAACTGGGCCATGCTCTCGTGTTTCGCTTCAAAATGGATGTGCTCGTAGATCTCGTCCGAGAGGATCCAGATGTTTTCATGCGGCTGCAGGATTTCCGCGAGGGCTCTTAACTCTTCCCTGGTGTACATGCTCCCGCTGGGATTGCAGGGAGAAGAGAAAATAAACAATCTGGATTTTGCCGTGATGGCCGACGCTACCTGTTCCACCGTGGGTTTGAAATCGGTTTCCACCGTGGTGGGAATGATCACGGGAATGCCGCCGGCAAGCTGTACGATTTGCGCATAACTCACCCAGTACGGTGCCGGGATGATCACCTCATCGCCCGGATCAATCAGGCTCAGCACCACGTTGGCGATGCTTTGCTTGGCACCGGTGGATACAACGATTTGCTCCGCCTTGTAGTCGAGGTCGTTTTCTCTTTTGAATTTTTCACTGATGGCTTTCCGCAAATCCGGGTAGCCTGAAATGGGAGGGTAGTGCGTGAATCCCTGGTCGATGGCCGCTTTGGCCGCCTCACAAATATCGACGGGGGTGTTAAAGTCGGGTTCTCCTAAACTCAGGCTGATGATGTCGTGACCCTGTTCCTGCAGTTCCCTGCTGAGCCGGGCCATGGCGATGGTGGCAGATTCTTCTAATTGATTGACTCGCTGCGATAGGTTCTTCATTACGCTTCCCTTCAGGATGAATAGAACGCAAAACTATCAAAAAAGGTTTTGCATACAATGGTTTGTAATTCAGGTGGATAGGATTTCATCGGGAGCGCTTTGCGGGAAACTTTCCGGCTTGCGGCAAGACCTTCCTGTGCCGGGAAGGATGGCTGAACACGCTGCGGTGGCCGTCACTACCAAAGGGAATGATACCCTGAATTACGATATTTGCCCCAAACATTCGCTATGAACTTCCCTCAGGGTATATTGGATTTCCTGGTTTACCTGGCGCCTTCGCTGCTGGTCTTCTTTACCGCCTGGTTTCTGGTCAAACGATTTCTCCAGCGCGAATCGGCCTTGAAAATACTGGAGCTGAAGTCGGCGCATCAGAAAGAGCTGCTGCCCCTGCGCCTGCAGGCCTACGAAAGGATCAGCATTTACCTGGAGCGGATTTCACCGAATGTGATGCTCCTCAACCAGTACGAACCGGGAATGACCGTGCTGGAGTTCCAGCAAAAATTGCTGGAGATGATCCGCGGGGAATTTGAGCACAATTACGCGCAGCAGATTTACATTTCCGGTCCGCTGTGGACCGTGATACGGAATGCCAAAGAGGAAGTGGCCCGGCAGGTGATCAGCGCGGCCTCCGCCCTCGATCCGGAAGCGCCGGCCTATCAGCTCAGCAAAAAGGTTTTTGACAGCATGCTGGAAAAAGAAGAATTCCCGACCCAAAGGGCTTTGAACATTTTGAAGGCGGAAGTGGCCCAGATCCTATAAACACACAGCCCATGTCAGCAACAGAAACAGGTAAGAAGGGCATACAGACCGATGCCGGTATTGAAATAGAGCGCATCTACCGGCAGCCGGTGCCCGGGATGGAGGATGCGGGGCAGTTTCCGTTCACCCGCGGCGTTCAGGCCGACATGTACCGCGGCAAACTCTGGACGATGCGGCAGTACGCCGGCTTTTCCACCGCCGAAGAGAGCAACGAGCGGTACCACTTCCTCCTGAAGCAGGGTACCACCGGACTGTCGGTGGCCTTCGACCTGCCTACGCAGATCGGCTACGACTCCGACCACGCGCTGGCCGAAGGGGAAGTCGGCAAGGCGGGCGTAGCGATCGACAGCCTCGCCGACATGGAAATCCTGTTTAACGGCATCGGATTGGAGAAGATCACCACCTCGATGACCATCAATGCCACGGCCTCGGTGTTGCTCGGCATGTACGTCGCCCTGGCCAGAAAGCAGGGCGCGGACCTGCGGAACGTGTCGGGTACCATACAGAACGACATCCTCAAGGAGTATGCCGCCCGGGGAACCTACATCTATCCCCCCAAGCCCAGCATGCGGATCATCACCGATATTTTTGCCTGGTGCTCGCGTGAATTGCCGAAGTGGAACACGATCTCCGTTTCGGGCTACCACATCCGTGAGGCCGGCGCCGATGCCGTCCAGGAGCTGGCCTTTACCCTGGCCGACGGCAAGGCCTACCTGCAGGCAGCCATCGAGCAGGGACTCGACATCAATGTTTTTGCCAGGAGAATTTCCTTCTTTTTCAATGCCCACAACAACCTGTTCGAAGAGGTGGCCAAGTTCAGGGCGGCGCGCAGAATGTGGGCCACCATCACCAGAGACCTCGGCGCCACGGATCCCAGGGCGCAGATGCTCCGTTTTCATACGCAAACCGGAGGCTCCACCCTCACCGCGCAGCAGCCCCATACCAACATCATCCGGGTCACCGTCCAGGCCCTGGCCGCCGTGATGGGCGGCACCCAGTCGCTGCACACCAATGGTTTTGATGAAGCCCTCGCCTTGCCCACCGAAGATGCCGCCCGCATCGCGCTGCGCACGCAGCAGATCATCGCCCACGAAAGCGGGGTGCCGCAAACGGTAGATCCGCTCGGGGGCAGCCATTATGTGGAATGGCTGACGGATGAAGTGGAGCGTCGGGCCTGGGAGTACATCCATCGTATTGACGGGATGGGCGGCGCCGTGGCGGCCATCGAGCAGGGCTTCATGCAGAAGGAAATCGCGGATTCGGCCTACCGCTACCAGAAGGAAATTGAAAATGCGGAGAAGATCATTGTGGGGGTGAACCGTTTTACGGTCACGGAAAAGCCCTTTGCCGACATCCTGACGGTGAACGACAGCATCCGGAAAGTACAGACGGAGCGCCTCCGGGCCCTGAAAGCGGGACGCGACCAGGCACAGGTTGACCGCAGCCTCGGCGCCCTGGCCGCTGCCGCCCGCGACGGATCCAACCTGATGCCTTTTATTCTCGCCGCCGTGGAGGGCTATGCTACACTGGGTGAAATATCCGACACGATGCGGGATATTTTCGGTGAGTACACTGGAAATGGATGAGCTTTTTAAAGACGGAGTGTCTAGCGGCGTGTAGGCTGCTAAAGGATCTGAAGCAATTATTTCTTCACTTTTGCCGATACTATTTCCTTTTCCGTAACCAGCGATACAATATACAAGCCGTTGGCCAGGCCTTGCATGCCGATTTCTGTGGTCACATACCCCCCGGGTATTACCTCAATTTTCTTCTCATACACCAATCTTCCTTCCAGATCAAATAGACGCAACCTCCCCGTTCTTCCTTTCAGCCCGGTGGCGTTCACATGCACCAGGTCCCATTCCCTGTTATACCAGGCTTGGAAGAAGGACGCCTCCACTGCCGCTTGCGAAGGCAGGCCCACACTCAGGGTGTCGCAGGGCGAACCCACCCAAGCGCCGAGCTCGTAATCGGGGTTGTTGGGGAGACCGTAATAGGATCTTCCGGTACCCAAATTAAAACTGAAGGGCTGAAAGTCGCAGGCTGTACCAAGAGAATCAGGAAAATTGATTACACTGAGGTTATTGTTGATTGTAGTATATGCGGTAATAGTGTCTGGATAGGGCCAGTTGTAATTCTCATCGAAAGCCGTAATATAAATCTTGCCATCAGGTGCTAATTTCATCTGCCAGGGAGCAGCAGGAGTTATAATAGAATCTATGATAAATTTACTTGCAGCAATATTAGATGCCATTAAATCATATTGTAATAAATAATAAGTCAAAGTAGTCTGATCTAAATCAATAATATATAATTTTGAATCATCAGGAGAAAGGGCACATGTTGTATATATGTGTACATATGGACCAGTAACAGGTTCCTGTTCAATAGGAATTGTACTGGAAATTATTCCTGTACACCGATCAAAATTATATAGCTCGATTAAACCGCGAATACTAAGATTTACAAAATTATCTCCTTGACTGGAAAATACAAGATGCCCTAAGTTAGTTGCATGTGTAGAGCCAATATTCTGGATAAAGGGGCCATTAATTCCTGAAGGAGAGATAAGATAAAGATTAAATTCATTGGTGGGTATCTGGCCTGAGGGATCATACCACCTTTGAGAAAAAACCCACCAGTCTCTGCCGTTCCCATGACGCACACTCATTAATGCATCAAAGGCTGGATAATTATTGAGTTGAACATTTTTTTGAATCACCACTCCTGAATCATTGTTCGCCTTATAATTTATCACTGAATAGGAAAACCCATATCGTTCACCAGAGGTAACGCCAATGGTAAAAAGATAAATCAACGAATCATTTCCAGGGTCGGGAACAAACTGGCTGGAATGGTACCATAGGCCACCATTAATTCTTCCTGAATCAGTAATGTCTAAATTAAATTTATTCCAGATTGAAGGCCGGACGGGATTCAGATTATAATTATAACCAGTATATAACAGTAAGCCGTTAGAATCGGCTATACTTGCAGAACCATTTCTAAATGTAAAAGAGGAGGACCCTGCAATTGGATTGTTGGGATTGCTAAAATTTAATAATGCGCTATCTCCAAATGCCCAATAATTACCGTTATACTGGCCATGCAAATCCCTGACAAGGAAGAGCATTAACAAGCCGATTAAGAATTTAATGTGCTTCATGGCTATCGTGTTATTACAAAGCTGCCAAAATACCTTTCCCCCTCGCTAAGGACTCTGACTAAGTAGAGGCCCTGAGCAAATAAAGTCGTATTGATTATTTCGGCACCTGTTAAATTTACGATTACCCGTCCCGTGAAGTCTGAAACCAGCACATTATTCGCTTCTTCGGCTCCGGGTACTTTTATTTGCACATAATTATTTGCAGGGTTGGGATAAATCACGAGCTTTTTATTGACGCCCTGTTTATTGTTATACATGATTCTGGAGGAAGATAATTCTTCATTATGAATTTCAAGTTTTAGAAAATTGCGGGCAACAAATACGGCTTTCCCACCCGTTAACGGATGCTCATTTGCTATAGCGTATAATTCATCCCATTCGCTATCCGTTAAGCTGGTATCACCGTATAACCGAGCCTTAATATAAAGCCTGTAGACTCTTTTATAATTGTATTCAATGTGATTTGTATCTGTAAAATGATTAAGAAGTGTGTCGCCAGCAACAAACAAACTGTTGGCTATCAGATTTTCAAGCGAATCTAATGTATTGATATTACTTTCTAATGTACCATTGTAAAAATTTACAAACGAAGTATCGCTGTCATCATCCATTTCAATCAACTCCGGATGCCTCTTCAAAACACCAAATGCCAGTTGCCGGTTGATGTATCTAAATTCATTCTGGTATTCTTCAGGATACCTGCCTGTATCTGCAACGATGCTGCCGAAGGTTTCATTTCTTGTGCTAAGACTTATTGTCAATCCGCCTTCCTCTTCCAAAGGAATTGATGGTAAGGGACATTCACTGTCATCAGAAGTTGTACCTAATAAAGGAAAAGGAGTCAATAAACCACCAGCAACTGAATTATCCGGGAACTCAGGATCGCCTGTTGTATTGGTGGGTGTATACCAGAGTAAACCTTGCCCTCCATAGTTACCAGTTATTCGATTATTGGTAGTTAATCCACAACTGGTACAGGTCCACAAATTTCCCATCACATTTCCATCGTTGGGGTTACTACTGCTTTGTGTCCCTACCTTTGGTCCGATATCCGCCAGGCTAAAATGAATTCCCGCATCGAATTCATAGAATTGATTCTGATAAAGTGAACTGATAATTGAAGTTCCGCTTACATCCATACTAAAGCCCAACTCGGAAAAAATATTCTGCTCGATACAAGACAGAGAAGACTGATCCAGCTTTAGCCCGGTAAGCATATTGTTGCTTCCTGCTGATAAGCCGGATATATTTTCAACTTCATTAATATCTACTATTTTGGTTTCATTGCAATTCTCCACCCAAATACCTGCGTAAGGGTCAGTAGGAATTGACCCCTGATGAAAGTATATGGTATTAGTGGCAATATTTACATTGTCAATCATCGAGATCCGGATACCAATTCTGCTTTGTACAGCCCCGGTAGATGCGCCAATGGTATTATTACTGATTTCTGATCCAGGAAGCCTCATGGGATATATTCCATACGCATTTATGGCGGTCCCTTCAAAATTTCCGGTGCTGCTGAAATTTGCATTTTCAAACGTATTGTTCAGAATTTTCAGGGTTCCCCCGGGCGCGGCTATGTCAATTCCGTGCCTGTAATCATAAAATTCATTCTGGCTCTGAATGACTATTTCTTTCCGGCCATTGTTTTCAATGCTGATACAAAATTCCCGCAAACAATCAACAGGATTGCCCGTGCCAAATGAATTTCTCTTAATGGTATAATTCATTTCTCCGGCCCCCAACAGGCCAATCATGGAATTTGAGAAGAAATTCGCTCCCTCAGGTGTACCATTCCCGATTTCTATTTGACGATTGTTTATATCAAAATTTGAAAGAGACTTCACACAATTGCCCGATACATGCGGATTGGCATTGTCCCAGATGGCATTAAATTCCGTATTTAAGAGCGTAAAACTGCTGTTTTTGCTATAAATTCCAAATAGCGAATTTTCTATTACATTATCGCGGCCATTGACAGCCTCGCCAATGGTAAAAGTTGCTACATCATTCAATTCAAAAGCAGCCTTCTTCAAGTCGTTATACACCGGATCATTCAAACTGCCATCACAGGTGAATGTACAGGTGCTTATGGTTGAGGGGTTCATCCCTTTATTATACTTCTCCATCAGCACATCCACGTAG
>JAEUTF010000013.1 GCA_016788185.1 Bacteroidia bacterium
GCCGGATCGTCGACCCCCTGCCCCGCCCAGGTATAAATTCCGGGATATTTCTTCTGCATGTCAGGGTGAACAACCGGTACGCTTTTCACGGAATACCTTGCGCTGCCGCCATCCGGCATTGGAATCTCGAGGACTAATCCCGGCAGCAATTCGCTTTCAGCCGGAGCACGGCGCAGGTAATCCGTCAAAGCGGCAAGATCCAGTTCCATCAACCGGCATTGCCTGGTTTGAATATCGGCTTCACCGAAAACGGAAACAGCCGTTGGAGTCGCTTCTTTCCAGTTGACAGGTGCAGCCGCATACGTGTTTGACATGACCGCGAGGGTCATACAAACCATCAGAATTCTTTTCATGATTTTTTAAGGGGAAATTCGTTGTCGATAGCAAAGGTAAATACTCAGGGTCGCATTCCAAAAATGAAAAAAAGAAAGCCCCGGTGATTGTCCGGGGCTTTGGATGCGCTGCAGTTTTTTACTGTTTCATAAAGCGATGGCTTGATGCGCCTACCGAATTACGTAACTGTATGGTATACACCCCTGAAGCCAGTTGGTCGAGGTCCAAAGGTAACATGTTCAACCCGGGCTGGGCTCCGATCCCCTGCTGCCCCAGAATGAGACGACCGGCCAGGTCGTACAGATTCAATTGCAAAGGCTCGTCTGAATTGTAATCGAAAACCAGCACGGAAGAAGGATCATGCAACAGATGAAGGATCTCAAAGCGCATGGCTTTCCCAAACCGCACCGGTACATAATCGCTGGCAATATGGAGGGTGCCATCGAGATCGGTTTGCAGCAGGCGATAGTAATTGATGCCGTCTGCAGGCTGATGATCCCATGCATCATACAGGTTCATCTGAGAGCTGTTTCCGGCGGCGGTCACTTTCGCGATTTCGGTGTGTTCATTGAAATCAAGTGTACGTTCCACCGTAAAATAATCACTGTTGATTTCCGACGCTGTACTCCAGTCGAGATAAACACTGTTTCCCTTAGCTTTTGCATTGAAACTGATCAGCTCCACCGGGAGTGGTGAATTGTTATTGGAGATGGCCCAGGGCAGAAAATTACCCACCGGACCGGCAGGCGACCAGAAGGGCGCACCGCCGGCATTGAGTACCGGCCAATCCCAATTGCTGAGGCGCACAGAATCAGCTCCGGCGGCCGGGTAATAATTTTGCGAATAGGAAAGAGGCGTACCCAGGGTAGAGCCGACAGGAACACCGGCAGCGTTGGTAATTCTCAGCCAGGCTCCATAGGTGCCGGCATTGGCTGTACGCCATGGCTGTGCACGGCCGGGATTGATGGCTGATATGAGGCCGGATCGTTCAGCGGTGGTGAATCTGAAAGTAAGGGTGGTGCTTGGATTGGCCCCTGTCTTTTCGCTCACCCAGAAGCGATCTACCGTAGCGGCGGAATTGCTGGTGGCCGATGAAAATATATTCAGATGTGCCACGGTAGGCGGCAGCGGCAGGTTATTGGCCGGTGTATTGTAGGTGGCCATGCTGAACACCCCCAGGTCGCCGGTGTTGTGGGTAAAACTGAAAGGAATGTAAACAGGGCTGAGGGCATTGCTGCCAAAAGGTATCACCCGGAATCCCGACACGGTGCCCACATTCCATTTCACGGCCGACGCCGCCGATTCACTGATGATAAAACCAGCGCTGCGCGAAATCGGGCCCAAGGGGGCAGCAAGCGTACCGCCGGCCGGCAGATTATTGTTTACCGTAATCGAATTTGAATTGAGCAATAAAAGCCCGTTGCTGAGGGTCAGTGTATCCTCCACCTGGGTATTCAGAAGCAAGGTGACGGTTTGCGTCAAAGCGCCCTTGTTGATTTTCAGTTCATGAAAGGTACTTGGATTGACACCACCGATGCTTTGTGCAGCGTTGCCGTTAAAACTTACCAGACTGTTGCCTGCCAAAAAGACGCCGTTGTTGTTCCAGCCAGTACCCAGGAAATTCATGATGGTTTTCCGGTTGCTGAACAAGGGTGTATAACTGAAATCCGTAGAACCGTTGTTATTAAAGAGGCCATTCAGGGTGATGACCGAGGTATCGGCAAAAACCTGGCTGGCATTGTTGATGTTGCCGGTGATGGATAAATTGGCAAAGCTGCTCCAGAATTTCGCGCCTGCATTGTTGTTCAGATCACCGCCGATGCTTCCGTTCACCAGCACCTGTGCCCGGCGGAACCGGAAGCCTATGTTAGGCCGGAGCGTTGAAGGGACCTGCCCGAAATTCGAAATCAGACCGGGTGAGAGTGAAGTGAGCGCACAACCGCTGGTGCCAATGGTGGTGGAACCCAGCCAGAGGCAGGATTTACGGGGAGCCGTGCTGGAAAGATACATGAAGTCACTTCCCCCCGGTGTTCCGGCGGTCATATCGTAACATACCTGAACCAGGATATTGCTGACGCCATCCCACCGCATATTGTTCAGCGGTAATTTCAGGACGCCGGTGCTCGCGCTCAACGCGGTATAAACGCCGTTGATGGGGGTGCCGATAATGAGGGCAGGGTTGCTGTACACAGTGGTCACACCCAACAAAGGATCGTTGGTAACGAACTGATCCTGTCCGGCGGGTAGCTGCGCATACGAGATGTTGAAGTTCTGGTAGGCCGCTGTACTTCCCCGCAGGTAAAATTTGAAATAAATCGAATCGATGATATCATCGGGCAACATACCGGCAGCCTGCAATTCGGAAACCGTATAAATTACCTGCACAATATTATCCGGAGTCGTACCGCCTCTGAAAATCTGAATGAGGCCCGAGTTGGTGGATGAGTTCCCGAAGGTGAGTGTATCGGCCTTGGTGGATACAATCGCCATTTTGCCGTTGTTGTTTAAATTCTGAGCAATGCTCATGGAAACCGTCGTATCCGTAAGAACAGTGACGGAGTCGGTGGAAGCGATGGCGAGATTTCGTGCCCGCATGGTATCGCCTACCGCCACCACCGGGAAATAATACAAGGCGGCCGGTCGTCCCGACAACACAAAATTCACCTGGGCATCGTCTACCAAGGTTGGTACCCTGCCACACCAATTGGTGGGATCATTCCAGTCATCGGTAAAGCCGAGCCAGGTAGCAGGCTGTACGACGATGGATACAGGCGTTGAATTGGCAGATAAACCGCTGTTGGTACAGGTAATAACGCAGCGGTACCATTCACTGGCGATGATGTTAAAAGAATACGTTTTTCCGGTTGCACCGGCAACATTGGTCCAGGGACCTGCTGCGGAAGGGCCGTTTTGCCATTGATAGGTCAGGCCACTGAATACCGTGGAGGCATTCGGATTAAGCGTCAGATTGATGAGTGAACCGGAGCAGGCCGAAGTGGCGGAAGTAAAGGCGGTGAAAGGTCCGGGGACACCAACGCAGGCCGGGGGGATAAAGGGGTTGATGGTAATGAAGTAATCCTCTGTTTCGCCGGAACCAAACGTGATGCAAGCACTGCTGGCGTTGTTCGGATTGCCGCTGAACCGTGAACGGACACGCATACCGGTTAGTCCTGTTCCGGATGTACCCGGAATGGTTATTGGAATTTGTGCGATGGTACCCGGCGGATTGCTGACCGCCAGTTGCTGCCACTCGGTAGGTTCATAAATTCCATTGAAGTTATAATCAATCCACACCGAAATGATAGCGTTTACCACCCCCATGGTTTGTACACTGATATTATAGGTCTGGTTCTGCGTTACCGTGGTGGTGGTGCTTCCCGATGCCGGATAGACATTGTACGCCAGGCCCGTATTGCTGGTGCAGCCCGTGGTATTGTTCAGGGTGTTAAAGGTCACATTGGCCGTCCACATGTTGTTGCAATTCGGAATGTGTACGGGAATACAATAGCACTGGGTAGCGGTATTCTGAATCACCTGCACCGGAGCAGAAAACAGGGTGGTGGCACCACAGGTGATGCGGCAACGGTACCAGGTCGTGACCGACTGGGTGGTGGCAAAGGGATAATAGGTTGCACCGGCAATATTCGTCCAGGGGCCACCGGCGGCTGGTCCGCTCTGCCATTGCCAGGTCATGCCGGACCCAAGCGTCGTCGTACCGGAAAGATTCAGGGTGAATACCTGGAGCGGACATACATTCGACAAGGTGGTGGTGGTGGTTCCTGCGTTGGTCAGTCCACAGGGAGGACCCGGAACAATGTTGATGGTATAATCTTCCGTTTCACCCCAGGTATAGGTTCCGCAGGGAGGATTGGTATTGTTGCCGCCTTCTCTCAACACGACCCTCATGCGGGTGTTGCCTGTGAGTGAAGAGTATGGGATGGTGATGCTTCCGCTTACGGACGTAGTGACGGGATTGGCGCTGGTTGGTCCCGTAGGCCCGCCGCTGAACACCCGCTCCGTGGTAGGATCAAAAAATCCGTCCTGGTTGTAGTCGATAAAAACATTGAAGTAGGCCGCAAAGAAAAAAGTACCTGAAGTAATCTGCCGCAGGGTGATCGGATAATTGGTTCCCTGTGTGTAATTCTGCACAGGCACCGAAGCGGTAAAATTGGTATAAATGTTAAATGCAGTGGGATTATTGGTCGTAGGACCGGGTGCAGCCGGATTCGTCAGGGCACCGAAAACCACCTGACCAATGTCGGTATCCACACTCGATATGGCATTGGAATTACAATAACATCCGGTGGGGGAACTCATGCTGACCTGTACTACCGACGAGGTACTTACCGGTCCACCGCTGCATTGGATCTGGCACTGGTACCAGGTAGTGGCAATTTGTCCGGCACTGGCATAGATAGCCTGAGTGGCGCCCGCTATCGGAGTGAACGGTCCGCCGGCTCCGGTGGTGGACGACACCCACTGAAAGGTATAACCGCTGTTGTAGGGCGGATACAGATTGCTCAGGCTGATGGTATAAGGCACATTGGCGCATACCGAACTGGCTGAAGCTACAGCTGTTACGCCCGCCGGAACACCGGCACAGGGAGTCGCAACCGTATAGGTGAGCTGTGCGTCCGGACGGCTTGCGGATACAAAACCGTTGCCAATGGGAGGGGTATTGTCTGCAGACCAATACTGGTATAAGTTACCCGGTGCCGTACTTCTGGAAAATATTTTCCCGTTAAATGCCTCTCCGCCGCCACCGCCAAAGTTGGTTTCCACAATAACTTCAAGGTGCGTACCTCCCCCGTTGAAATAGAAAGGGCTGGTGAGAATAATGGTTACCCAGGTATTGGGAAGGAAGGTGGCCGAGCTCACAGTACCGTTGAAACAGAGCGTTGCCGGAGCGGAGGCGGCAGCGTAGGTGGAAGGCACCAGTCCGGGTGCACCGCCCACTTCTTTCAGCAATACACGGACCGGAGTATTGGGAGTCGGACTGCTGAAACTGGTCAGGAAGAAGGCCACCCTGGAGATGATTATGCCATTCGGAACCCCGGCGGCGGTCAGTTCAGCGGCTGAAAACTGCATCTGGCTCCGGTCATAGCCCCAAAAGGTACCCAGTGGGCGATAATTAAAGGCGGTGCCGGGAGCAGGGCCGGCTCCACCGCCAGGCACATTCACGTTGATCTGAGAAAAGGATGTGACGGTTGAAAAAATCAATGCTATCAGCGGGAGGTACCACTTCCGCAAGAACAATGATACAGGGTAGTTTACATTCATTTTATGACGGCGTGTTTGGTAGGTTAAAGGTATTCATTTTACCAGACGGAAAATTATTTTTTACGGAATAATTTAACCCTTTCAATCCGTATTCCCTACCTTTGACCAAACACTGGGGTGCCCTGAAGGGCTGAGATCATACCCATACGACCTGATCCGGATCATACCGGCGGAGGGAGTGGAGATGCAGTTTTTCGACGGTACCCTTTCTAATCAGCATCGATGAAACACTTCTTTCTTGTACTGTTGTTTGCCGGTTTTGCCGGTCACGGTTCAGCCCAGTTCAGTCTTTCCGGAACACTGCGTGACACCCGGCAAAAGCCGGTAGCCGGCGTATTGGTGAGCCTGGAAAACACCCTCTATCAGACATCCAGCGATGTCCATGGTTATTTTGAATTCAACCGTTTGCCTGCCGGCAACTATACACTCACGCTCAGATCGCTCGGCTTTATGGATGTTCATCAGACACTGGACCTGAAGGCCAATGAAAAAATAATCATTGATCTGGTGCCAAAAACTCATCTTGCCGAGGAGGTGACCGTGAGCGCCACCCGCAGCGGAGGCCAAAAAGGAATGGCCGTACAGCAAATCAACCGGGAGGAAATTGAAAAACTCAATACCGGCCAGGACCTCCCCTACCTGCTGCAGCTTTTGCCATCGTCCGTCATTACCTCTGATGCCGGCAACGGAATCGGCTATACCGGCATTCGCATCAGGGGCAGCGACCCTAGTCGGATCAACGTCACCATAAACGGAATCCCCCTCAACGATGCGGAATCGCAACAGGTCTACTGGGTCAACCTTCCGGATTTTGCCAGTTCGGCCGAAAACATCGAAGTTACCCGTGGCGCAGGGACCAGCACCAACGGAGCAGGAGCCTTCGGAGGAAGCATCAATGTGCTGTCCAGACAACTGAACGACTCCGCATTCCTGGAAAGCAGCCATGCCTTTGGCTCCTTCAATACCCTTAAAAACAACCTGTCTTTTGGCACCGGACTGCTGCGCGATCACTTCTCCTTCGAAGGCCGGTTGTCCCGCATCAGTTCCGACGGCTACATCGACCGGGCATCCTCCGATCTGAAATCGTATTACTTCAGCGGGGCGTACAAGGACCGCAACAAAGTACTTCGTTTGAATATTTTTTCAGGAAAAGAAATCACCTACCAGAGCTGGTACGGCGTACCCGAGAGCCGTATTCAGGGAAACCGCAATGCCATGCTGGAGTACAGCATTCGTAACGGTTTAAGCGAAGAAGAAACCCAAAACCTGCTGAACAGCGGGCGCAATTACAACTATTACACCTACGACGACCAGACCGACAATTATCAGCAGGATCACTACCAATTGCTCTTCAGCCAGTCGATTCAAAATGCCTGGCTGCTGAACATTGCCCTGCATGCCACCCGGGGACGCGGCTATTACGAAGAATACAAAAACGGGCAGGATTTAAATGAATACGGAATACCCGCCATCGTATTGCAAGATACCACCATCACTTCCAGCGACCTGATCCGCCGCCGTTGGCTGGACAACTGGTTTTACGGGATGACCTGGAGCCTTCAGTATCAAGTGAACCCGCGTCTGCAGCTGACTGCCGGTGGAGCCGCCAACCGCTACGATGGCGATCATTTCGGAGAAGTGATCTGGGCCCGCTTTGCCGGGAATTCGGAAATACGTCGGCGTTATTATGAAAACAATGCCACCAAGGATGACGTTAACGCGTACCTGAAAGCCGGATGGCAGGTAACCCGAAAGCTGAATGTGTTCGCCGATGTGCAATACCGCGGAGTACGCTATGCCTTCACCGGACCGGATGATCAGGGGAATCCTTCACCCCAGGATGCCAGTCTGGATTTCTTCAACCCGAAAACAGGCATCAGCTACCTGCCTTCGTCGCGTCTGGAGCTGTATGCCTCGGTGAGCGTGGCACACAAGGAACCTAATCGCGACGACTATACGGAATCCAGTCTTCAGTCGCGACCGCAAGCAGAACGGCTGATCGACTATGAAGCCGGTGCAAAATGGAAAAGCAGGATACTGAGTTCGGGGCTGAATTTCTATTTCATGGATTACTTCGACCAGCTGGTGCTGACCGGGAAAATCAACGATGTGGGATCCTACACGCGCAGCAACATCCGGCGCAGTTACCGGTCAGGGGTAGAACTGCAGGCTTCCTGCAGGCTGCACCCCCGCCTTCTTCTCAACGGAAACCTGACCTTCAGTGAAAATAAAATCCGGAAATTCATCGAATACACGGATCTGTACGATGCGGATTTCCAATACCTGGGGCAGGCCGCCGACACCTTCCGCAACAGCACCATCGCCTTTTCTCCCTCCCTGAGCTCCGGCGTCCAGCTGATGTATCAGCCCTTCAAAGGCACAGAAGTGAATTTTATTCTGCGTTATGTTTCCGGACAATATCTCGACAATACGGAAAACAAGGATCGCAGCCTGCCGGCCTATACAGTAGCCGATATCCGGCTGGGACTTTCACCGGAGGTGAGGTGGTGCAGAAAACTTCGTTTCGACGTGCTCCTGAACAATGTTTTCAGCAGCTTGTATTCTTCCAACGGCTATACCTATGGTTATGTTTACGACAGCACCAGAATACAGGAAAACTTCTACTATCCGCAGGCGGAATTCAATGTGACCGGACAAGTCACCCTTGGATTCTGAAACGCTGCGAAATCAGGTTACAAAATTAAGGCTCCTGTTTCCCGGCAGGGCAAGCCACCTGCAAAGTGTCTGTTGTCTTGCCGGAAACGAACATGGGATGCGGGTAAGGTCATCGTTGTAAATTCAACCCATTTACATCGTCAATCCCTGATCATTTTTAAAAGCTCCCCGAGGGTGTGGGCCTCTTCTGCCTTTTTATCCGTTCTCCAGCGCAGAATCCTCGGAAACAACACGCGAAGACCCGACTTGTGCCTCGAACTCCTGCATACCCCTTCAAAGCCCAGTTCAAAAACCAGGGCCGGAATCACGCTGCGGACCGGACCGAATTTTTCACGGGTATTCATTTTCACATATTCATTTACCTGTCTGATCTCTTCCTCCTTCAGCGCGGCTCCGGCCTTTGCAAAGGGCACCAAACTATCTCCCTGCCACACCGCAAGGGTAAATTCAGAAAAAACACTGTTGCCACCTCCGTCCTGTGCATAGATCATGACCGCATCAACGGTTAAAAGATCCGGTTTCCATTTCCACCAGCCTTCATTCTTTCGGCTGTTTCCGTAAAAAGATTCAGGGTGCTTTAAGAGGATTCCGGCGCTGCCTTCCGGCGTCAGCCCTCCCCGTACTTGTCGCAACGCTTTCCAGCTTCCGAACGTCCAGGGGACAGACGGCAGTATGGTGGTAGAGGGATAGCTTTCCAACAATCTGTTCAGCTTCATCCTTCGTACTGCCAATTGCTCCTCCCGCAAATCCTTACCTTGCCATTCCAGCAGATCGTACACCCTCACCAAGACGGCGATTTCGCCAGGCTTTCTTTTGGCCGTTTGCTTTTTCCTCATCCTGGCCTCCAGGTGCTGAACAGACTTCGGGTGGTCACCCGTCCCGGCTATGAGCACCCCTTCCAGCACCACCCCATCGGGCCACCCGGCAAACATGTCGCTGATTTCAGGAAAACGATCGGTTATCAAATCCTCTGCTTCGCTCCAGACATTCACTTCGCCCTCCCTCTTCACGACCTGAACCCGCCATCCCTCCCACTCCCACTCTGCCGTCCAATGACCCGCTGCTCCCAATTTCTCCACCTCCCCTTCCAGAGGCTCTATGGATTGAAAGGGAAAGGGCAATGCATGTAACCCTGAAGGATGCTCCTTCATCACCAACGAATGAAAGGTTTCCTGAAGCGGCGACCACTTGCCGGCGAGCCGGTAAGCCAGCACCCGTTCATCCAGGCCGGTATGCTTTGAAAGCGCTTGGCAGATCAGTTTCCGGCTCAGGGTCATCCGGAAGGTGGAGGTCAGCAGTTTGTTGAGCAAAAATCGCCCGTAGGTTTCCAGATGATCCCAGGCGTCGAAAAGAGCGGTTTTCCGTTCGTTCTCCTCCATACGCTGCATGGCCTGCAGAAGTTCCATGAGGTCCGGGAGGATCAACTCGCGGACCTTGTCAGGTTTCGGGAGTACCAGCGCAATCGTCTCCGACAAATCACCCGTTACAGCCTGGCACTCGTCAAAAAGCCAGGGCGCGAGACCCGCCCTTTCCATGGCATACTCACGCAAACGGCTTAACGAAAAAACAGCTTTCACCCTGTATCCACTGAACAAGGCGAGCAGCCACAATGCCTCCTCCCGGGTGGCCGATCCGAAAAAAGCATACAGGCTTTCTACCTTCCTGCCGTCGGAGCCGGACTCGTCGAGTTGTCGGCACAACTCCGTGAAGGTTACAGGTTTTGCATCCATCCCGCTGCGGCTTCTGCTTCGCCATCGTATAAGGTCTTGAGGGGAAAAGCCTCTCTTCCCTGTTCTTTCAGCCAACGGACCAAACTTGCCGTGTAGCCATGGGTAACATAAATTCTTTCCGCTTCAGTGGCTTCAATGGCTTCCAGGAGTCCGGGCCAGTCGGCATGATCGCTCAGCACAAATCCACGGTCGCTGGCAAAACGTTTACCGGCACCGCGTAGATTCATCCAGCCGGAAACAAACGCCACCGAATAAGGCCGGAAGGGTTCCAGCCAGCTATCGGCGGCACCCGGCGGTACAAAGAGCAATGCCTTGCGGTGATCGCCTGGCAACTGATTTATCTGCCATGGAATGGTTTCGGGTAATGCCGGCAACATGGATCTGACCACACTGTTCATCTCTTCGACGGCAGGATGGACGAGGACAGGACCGATTTGTCGGTTGAGGTGCTTCAGAATCCGCTGTGCTTTGCCCAGGCTGTAGGCCATGATGACGGAAGTGCGGCCTTCAGCGGCATTCATCGCCCACCAATGATTCATCTCATCAAAAATCTGCTGCTGCGGACGCCAGCGGTAGATGGGCAGCGCAAAGGTAGACTCTGTGATAAAGTGGTGGCATTTCACCGGTTCATAAGGCGTGGTCAGACCATCGTCTTCCAGTTTGTAATCACCGGACACCACCCAAACTTCACCCTTCCACTCCAGGCGTATTTGTGCTGAACCCGGTACGTGCCCGGCCGGATGAAATGAAATCCGCACCCCGTTGCAGGAGAAGGGCATGCCGTAACCATAACCCTGTGCCTGAATACGGCCCAGCCGGGATTTCAAGATGGGTACACAATGTTCATGGGCGAGGTACAAGCCATTCCCGCTCCGGGCATGATCGGAATGCGCATGCGTGATGAGCGCTTTGGGCACCGCGCGCCACGGATCTATAAACAGATCCGCCTGCGGGCAATACAATCCCTTCTTTGTTACTTCGATCAGCGCCATGAATGATCAGCTGAAATTAAGGAAGATTCACACGGGCTGCGGTCGCAATGCATAAATCTGTGATTCACAAATTCAAAATCTGAGGTTTGGTGGTACGGCCATCAGAAACAAAGAGGCTGGAAATGACCGACAGGCATTTCCTTCCGTATGCGTTTATCCGTTCGCATTCCATTTAGAAAAACGAACACGCTGCATCCATCAAATGAAAATCAACTTCGCGATGTCCCACGATCAGCCAAAACCAATGTCCTGAACACCGGCACCCCTGGCATCGTTCCCCTGATGTAGGTCAAAAAAGAAGGTGCTGGCGCTTCCTGATGCGAATGTCATTTCTTCAACAGGCGGGCGAGTTCCTCAAATTGTTGCCAGGACAAAGCCTCGGCACGCAGATCAAGGTAGGGAATGTGCGAAAAGTCTGAAGGCAATAAAGGACGCAAGGCATTCCGCAAGGTTTTCCGGCGCTGGCTGAAACCACATTTTACCACGGTAATAAAAAATGCAGGATCGCAGTTCAGGCTGCTTCTTTCGTTCCGGACCAGGCGGATCACCCCTGATTTCACCCGTGGCGGCGGATCAAACTGTTGCTCGTGCACGGTGAAGAGGTATTCGATGTCGTACCAGGGCTGAAGCAACACGCTCAATATTCCATAGTCGCGGTTGCCGGGCGGGGAAGCGATTCGCTCCGCCACTTCTTTCTGAAACATTCCCACGACGAGGGGTATACGATCTTTATACTCCAACACCCTGAAAAGAATCTGTGTGGAAATATTATAGGGGAAATTACCAATGATGGCGAATGATTCCGGAAACAGCTTCGCGAGGTCCAGCTTCAGAAAATCACCTTCTATGAGGTGTCCCTTCAGCGCCGGAAAATGTTCGAGCAGATAGGGCACCGACTCCCGGTCGATTTCCACGGCTCGGGTCACAAATCTCCTTTCTTCCAGCAGATATTTCGTCAGCACTCCTGTTCCAGGTCCGATTTCCAGTACCTGATCCACGTGATCCGGCAGCTCCAAGGCAGCTACAATGTTACGGGCTACCTGTTCATCGGTCAGGAAATGCTGCCCCAGAAATTTTTTGGCACGAACCGGCGTATGCCTTTTCATCCCACTACCTCCAGCAAGGTTCTGAATGCCACTAAACGGTCCCCGAATTTTCTGGCGGTTTCCGCTTTCAAAGCAGGCGCGAATTCATCCCTGTACCGTTCATAGGTGGCCATATCGTTACAGGTGTACTGAATGGCATAGGTCCATCCTCCCGCCTCTTCCGCCAGTACCCGGCAGATGCGATACCCGGTAAACATACCGGTGCGCATTACCTCCGGGATATGCACGTCCTTCATCCAGCTGAGCCATTCGGATGCCAACTCCTCGTCCACGTTGACGGTAACATTATAGATAATCATACAGGATAATTTACTGCTAAATTAGGAAAAGCGTTCTGTTAGTCCGGTATGGGCTGTGTCTTGTTCCGGTGAATTTAAGCACAGGACCCTTGCCTGATCCGTGAGCCGCTTCGGAAATCCTGATTTCAATTCAGTTCAGCTTATCCCCTCTCAGCGCTCTGAAGCGTTTGCGTGCATCTACACCAAAAAGACTGCCCGGATATTTGGTCAGGAGTGCTTCGTAAAGGTTTTTAGCCTTTTCCTTATCGTTCAGCTTGTTTTCGTTCAGCAACGCGAGCTGATACAAGGCATCGTCGGCCAGGATGTCTTCCGGATAGGTATCGATGATATCCTGCAGGTACACCGAAGCGGAATCGTAGCGTCCCATGGCACTCAGCATCCGCGCCTTCTTAAACCAGGCTTCCTCGGTCAGGGTATGTCCGGGAAATTCGCTGATCAGACTGTCCAGTGCTATCAAAGCAAGACTGTCTTTGTTTTGAAAATCGAGCAGATCCGCCCTTGAATACACCAGCAATGCCGCGGTAGAGGTATCGAGGTTGGTATTATCGGTGATGAGCAAGGCCAGTGAAAGCGCGTCGTTACTGATCAGCTGACTGGTGGCCGCTTTCAGCACGTTGAGCTGGTCCTTAGCCCAATCGAATTCTCCGAGGTAATACGACAGCCGGGCATTGCGGTATTTGGCCTCCCTGCCCAACGCATCGTTCTTAAAATCCTTATCCACCTGCCCGTAGAGCAAGGCGGCATCCCAAACCAAACCATCGAATACATAGATATCCGCCAGTTCCAGTTTGCATTCGGCTTTAAACTGTGCTTTGAGGTTGGGCAACTCGATGGTCTCGTTCAGTAAATCAATGGCCGCGGTCGTATTGTAGAGATAAAAAGCTTCCAGGTGTGCATAGCCGCGTATCAGCGGGGCCGTAGCGATATTTCTCCCCAACTCGTCGAGGGCGGTTCTGTAGTCGGTTTGAAGCCGGATCAGATCGGCCCGGGAATAAAGGCCCGATCCCGTGACGCGCTCGTTCATGGCATTGATCAGTTCCATGCGCGCAGTGATATAATGACTGCTCTCCTTTCCCTTGTCGATGACATACTGAAAACACTTTTCGGCGGTCAGGAAATCCAGGTTGCTGACACAGGTGCGTCCCAGGCTGATGAGGCGGTCGCCCTGTTCACCCAATCGCTTGTCGAGTCCCCGGGCCTGAATAAATGCTGATTCAAAATCCTTCTCCTGAAGAAACAGCCAGAGCAACAGTTCGCTGTAATTGGTAGCCTCCGGATTCTTCTGCACCTTGCGCAGCAGGCTTTGCCGTACCAGTTCACTGAGGTTACCGCTCAGGTCGTTGGCTATTTTATTCTGCAGGATGGTTTGAATATTGGGCAAATATCCCGGGTTAAAATCGAGCATTTCAATGTATTCGCTGACCATCTCCGGAAACTTTCCCAATTGTCCGTAGGCTTCCGCCAGTTCAAAAGCGAATGGATAAGCGCCCTTGAGCAATTTGCGGCCCTGCAGGTAGGTCTCGGTGGTATACTCAAACATCTGCCTTTTGGTGAAGGCATTTCCAAGCAGGTTCACCTGGTTGATATCAGCCGAAAGATTTTTGATGGCATCGGCATATACTTTCTTTGCTTTCTCGGGCTGCTCCTGGGCTTCAAAAACCAGTCCCATGTCGATACGAATGGAAGGATCCTGCGGGAATTTACGCTGGTGCTTCTTAATGAGCTTTTCAGCCTGGTCGTACCCCTTTATCTTTAACAAACATTGCATATAATTGGGATAGGCGTTAAAGGGATCCTGGTCATAGTACTTGTCATAGTAGACGGCCGCTTTTTCATAATCGCCGGTGCTGAAATACTGGTTAGCCAGTTCAGCGTTGCCTTGCCCGGTTTGGGCTTCCAGCTGCATGGACGGCAAGAAAAGTAAAAAGCAGAAGAGCTGGAAAGTACGTGTCATGTGATTTTATCGAAACCTGTATACGGAATCAGAGCCGGAGGGATACGTATCCCGTCTTCCTGCTGGTTGTTTTCGAGCAGGGCAGCCACTATCCTGGGTAACGCCAATGCAGATCCATTTAGTGTATGAGCCAGTTGTGGTTTCCCATTGCCTTCCCTGTAACGCAGTTTCAGGCGATTGGCCTGGAAGGTTTCGAAATTGGAAACAGAACTCACCTCCAGCCAACGTTGCTGGGCAGCGCTCCAGACCTCTATGTCGTAAGTGAGCGCTGAGGCAAAGCTCATGTCGCCCCCGCAAAGCCGCAAGGTGCGGAACGGCAGTTCCAGCATTTTCAACAAGCCGGCCACGTATTGCCGCATCTCTTCCAGGATCGTATAACTCTGGTCGGGATGTGCCACCTGCACAATTTCCACTTTATCAAACTGGTGCAAACGGTTCAGTCCACGCACATGCGCACCATAAGATCCGGCTTCCCGACGGAAACAAGGGGTGTAAGCCGTGCAACGGATGGGCAAATCCTCAGCCTTCACGATGGTATCCCTGAAAATATTGGTCACCGGTACTTCGGCGGTGGGAATCAGGTAGAGGTTGTCGATGCCGACATGGTACATCTGACCTTCCTTATCCGGCAACTGACCGGTACCGAAGCCCGAATCTTCGTTGATCAGAATGGGCGGCTGCACTTCATTGTATCCGGCCCGGCCGGCATGATCGAGGAAAAAATTGATGAGCGCACGCTGAAGGCGGGCTCCCTTTCCTTTGTAGACCGGAAAACCGGCGCCGGCTATTTTATTTCCAAGCTCAAAATCGATGATATCGTATCTGGTGCAAAGCTCCCAGTGCGGAAGGGCCGTAGCAGGCAAGTCCGGCATGGCGCTTTCATCCAGGAATACCACTTCGTTGTCTTCCGCCGTTTTTCCTGACGGTACCAGCGGAGATGGGAGGTTGGGCAACTGCAAGAGAAGGTCCTGAACCTTTTTTTCCAGATCAGCCTGTTTGTCTTCAAGACCCTTGGTCATCTCCTTGATTGCCGTACTCCGGTTTCTAAGGTCTTCCGCCTCCGCCTTTTTACCGGATTTAAAAAGCTCACCGATCTGTCTGGCAAGCGTGTTCTGCTCCGCCAGGAGTGTTTCCAGTTCGGTCTGGTACTTACGCTTATCGGCATCCATGCCAATGATGGCCCCGATGCTTTCCCTGGCATCAATATTTTTCACGGCCAGACGTGCAATCACGTCCTCCTTGTTTTCGCGGATATACGCTAACTGAATCATAAACGGGTACTAATGAATTGCAAAGGTAACGGTTTTAGGTGCAGGGGAATGCAGGAATGGGCTAATTTTGCATCATGTTAAAACAAGCCCGGGAAAGCGCTGCTTTTCTGAATAAATACCTGAACGGCCCTCCGGCAACGGGCATCATCCTGGGCACCGGTCTGCATCAGCTGACTGCCGAGATTCAGGTCCGTCATGTTGTTCCCTACACCGAAATCCCGCACTTTCCGCTGAGTACGGTTGAAACGCACAAGGGACAGCTCCTGTTCGGATCACTGGAAGGCCGCGAAGTCATCGTCATGCAGGGCAGGTTTCATTACTATGAGGGCTATTCCATGCAGATGCTGGGTTTCCCGGTGAGGGTGATGCACTTGCTGGGTGTCCATACCCTGCTCGTTTCAAATGCTGCCGGCGCCCTCAACCCCGCCTTCCGCAAGGGCGAGCTCATGCTGCTCAATGATCACATTAATTTACAGGGGGACAATCCACTGATCGGCCCGAACGAAGCGTTTTTCGGGGTGAGATTTCCCGACATGAGTGCCCCCTACGATGCCCTGCTGGCTTCAGCCGCACTACGTATCGCCGGAGATAAAAAGATCACCCTGCACGAAGGGGTTTATGCCGCCGTACAGGGACCGATGCTTGAAACCAGAGCGGAATACCGTTACCTGCGTCGCATCGGCGCCGACGCCGTAGGCATGAGTACCGTCCCGGAAATCATCACGGCACGGCACATGAACATGCGCTGTCTCGCCGTTTCCGTACTCACCGACGAATGCGACCCTGATCA
>JAEUTF010000042.1 GCA_016788185.1 Bacteroidia bacterium
TCCGCTGTAAGTGCTTTTGTCTTTCATGTACGCGGCCAGGGCGTGCTGCAAGGGGGTGTTGACCGAGAAGACGGTGAACTGATGTACCTTCCTGAATTCTTTCATCAGGTTAGCGGGTCCGCAGCAATATCCGGTTTTCCAGCCTGTGGCATGAAAGGTTTTTCCGAAGGAATAGACCACCAGGCTCCTCGAGGCGAGTTTCGGGAAGCGGGCCACGCTCTGGTGTTCATAACCGTCGAAGATGATGTGCTCATAGACCTCATCGCTCAGCACAATGATATCAGTGCCTTCGGTGATCTTTTCCAGTTGTAGCATGTCCTTGGCCGTTAGGATGCTGCCGGTGGGATTCTGCGGGGTGTTCACGATGATCATCCGCGTGCGCTGGCTGATGAGTTTTTTTATCTCTTCCCAGGGGATGGAATACGAAGGAGGTTTCAGATGTATATGAACGGGTATGCCCCCCGCCACTTCGATGGCGGGAATGTAACTGTCGTAGGCCGGCTCGAGGACGATCACCTCGTCGCCTTCGTGAATGAAGGCGCTGATGGCGGTATAAAGAGCCTGGGTGCCGCCGGCGGTGATGGTGATTTCCGTTTCCGGGTGGTAGGAGCAGGAATAGAGGTCCTGCATTTTTTCGGCTATCCGTTCACGTAAGGGCAGGATGCCCGGCATGGGGGCATACTGGTTATGGCCGGCTTTCATGGCATCGTGGTACAGCTCAATCAGCCTGCCGGAAACAGGGAATCCCGGAAAACCCTGGCTCAGGTTGATGGCTCCCGTCTCGGTGGCCAGGCCCGACATGATGCTGAAAATGGTGGTCCCGGCCTTTGGGAGTTTGCTGCGAAGGGTTCCTTTGAATTCAGGCATGACAGGACGAATTTACACAATCGAACTGCCCCTGGAATTGTATCTTTGGATGCTATTGATCCTCACCCGAAAAAAATATGATGAATCCGGCTGACGCCTTCCGATGGGCCTGGGAGGAGATTTTTCACCGAAGCAATGAAGTGCAGTTTTTAAAAAGCCTCGGCGGCGGAAGCATCAGCGCAGTGTACAGAATCGACAGTGCAGAGGGTGTTTTTGTGATGAAACTCAACAGCGTCTCGCGCCATCCCGGCCTGTTTGATGCGGAAGCACAGGGTCTGCAGCTGCTGGCTGAAACCGCTACGGTACGAGTGCCGGAAGTGCTGGGTGTGGCGAAGTTTCAGCAGCAACAGGTTTTACTGCTCGAATGGATCGAGACGGCTCCGGCACAGAAAAACTTTTCAGCGGAGCTTGGAAGCAGTCTGGCCGCCCTGCACCGGCATAGCGCGGAGCGTTTCGGCCTTGCTCACCACAACCACATCGGTTCCCTGCCGCAGGACAATACGCAGGAGCAATCGCTGCCGCTCTTCTTCATGCAACGTCGCCTGGAGCCGCAGCTTCGTCTGGCCCTGCGCAGCGGGAGACTATCGCTGGCGGACCTACGAAATTTTGAACGGCTGTACCGGAGGCTGGAGCAGTGGCTGCCCGATGAAAAGCCGGCGCTGGTGCACGGGGATCTGTGGAAGGGAAATGTGCTGACCGGTCCGGAAGGGCTGGCCTGGCTGATTGATCCGGCTGTGGCCTATTCCTGCCGGGAGGCGGACCTTGCCATGACACGTCTATTCGGTGGTTTTGATGAGGCGTTTTACAGTTCCTATCACGATGCCTGGCCGCTGGAAGCGGGATGGGAGGAGCGTGTGGATCTCTGGAATCTTTATCCGATGCTGGTGCACGTCAAC
>JAEUTF010000114.1 GCA_016788185.1 Bacteroidia bacterium
ATACAGGAGCTTTGCTGAAGAATTACCCCGGCACCAATTACCATGTGAATGAAACCTATATCCACAACAACACCGTGTATGCAGGCGGGCTCTTCAGCTACGCCGGCAAATACACCGGCTCGGCGGTAAAAATGCAGGGTATCGGAGCCAATCCCGACTACGATTTTCCGGCGGTCAACGGTACGGTGTACACCTGCATTCCCGATGGTAGCGGCGGGTGGTACATCGGTGGTAGTTTCAGCCAGGTGGGCACACGCAGCATCAGCAACCTGGCCCATATTAAATCCGACAAAAGCGCGGACACCCTGTTTCTGCCGAATCCGAACAGCACCGTACGATCTCTCGCCCTGAAAGGCAACAACCTCTATGTGGGCGGATCCTTTACCACCCTCAGCGGCCAGCCGCGTCAGTATGCCGGCGCCATCAATAAAAATACCGGGTTCATCACCTCCTGGGCTCCCGAATTAAACAGCAGCGTGTATGCCCTGTTCGTCAAAGACAGCCTGGTGTACCTTGGCGGTGCCTTTACGTTGGTGAACGGATTGTACAAACCCTACTCCGTCTGTGTCGGCACCTCCGGAACCGGTAAGGTAAAACCGTATTTCGGACAAGCCAATTACCATGTCAACCGTTTCTTCAATGACAACAACCTTCTTTACAACGGCGGACTCTTCTCTGAAACCGGTCACAGCAACCGCTATCTGGCCAAATTAAGTACCACTTCCGATCTTCCCGAATACGATTTTCCCACGACCAACGGAACCATTTATACCATACTGCCGGATGGCAGCGGGGGATTTTACATCGGCGGCTCCTTTTCACAGGTAAATGCCATCAACGCCTCCAACCTGGCGCATATCAAGGCCGACAAGAGCGTTGACGGCGCTTTCATCGCCGAATGCAACAGTACGGTGCGGAGTCTGGCGCTGGTGGGAAACAATCTCTACGTAGGCGGAAATTTCAGCACGATCAATGGCCTTACGCGGCAAAACCTGGGCGCCGTAAATAAAAACACCGGCGCGGTGATCAATAATTTCATCGTGAACTGTAACGGCGGGGTATATACCCTCTTGCCAAAGAACAATGTACTGTACATCGGCGGAGCCTTTTCCACCATTGACAGTGTAGCCCGTGAATATGCCGCAGCCGTTGACCTCAGCACCAACCAGCTTAATGCCTGGGATCCCGATCCCAATTACCATGTCAACAGCCTGCTCAGCAACAGCGCCGGAACCAAAATCTACCTGGGCGGCCTATTCAGCAGCCTGAAAAATGCAACCGCCAGAAACTATATCGGTTGCGTCAACACCACCAACGGTACCCCCACCGCCTGGAATCCCGGTCTGAACAGTTATTGCTATTCACTCCTGCTGAACGGCGCCAATATCATTGCGGGAGGATCCTTCACCCTTGCCAGCGGAGCCGGCAGAAATTACCTGGCTGAATTCGACACGGTGAATGGCAACGAAACCGCCTGGAATCCCGGGATGAACGGCGATGTGTACGCCCTTGCCAAAATCGGATCCACCATTTACGCCGGCGGGAATTTCACCCTGACGGGTGCCACCACACGACGCTACATTGCCGCCATCAACAGCGGTGGAACAGCCACCTCCTGGGATCCGCGCGGGAACGGAGCGGTGAATGTCATCGTCCCCGATGGCACTACCATTTTAATCGGCGGCGGATTCACTTTCCTCAAGGCCTTCTCCCGCAATTATGCCTATTGTGCGAATCTGCTCAACAACGGTGTCGCCACCAATTACGATCCCGCCCCCAACAGTTACGTATACGCTTTCGCCAAAAAGGGCAGCACCATCTATCTGGGCGGCTCCTTCAGTACCGTAAAGGCAACCGGCCGTACCTATATCGCGGCCACGGATTCCGCCAATGGCAATGTACAGGCATTCAATCCCGGACTTAACGGCGACGTATATGCCCTTTATGTGAAAGGCACTACTTTATTCGCCGGCGGACTCTTCACCACCATCGGCGGGGTGACCCCCCGCGGTTATGCCGCATCCTTTAATACTGGTACGGGGGCCCTCACCAGCTGGAGTCCCGGCGCCAATGCCGATATCCGCGATATCAGTTACAGCGGAAACAGCCTCATGCTGGCCGGTCAGCTCACGTGGACGGGCGGCGGAAACAGAAGCTATGTCATGAGCTTTGACCTTGGCACGGACAAAGTGTCAAACTGGTCGCCGGTGGTGAACAGCTATGTATTCGCCGTCGCCCGGAGAGGCAACACTGTTTACCTTGGAGGAAGCTTCAGCACGGTGGGCGGAGCCGGACGCAACGCGCTGGCGGCAGTCAATGCCAGCACCGCCGCGGTACAGGCCTGGAATCCGGGGCTGACCGCCGGTGGAACTGTGTATGATCTGGCACTGAAGAACGACACCATTTATGCCGGTGGAACGTTCAGCCATTCCGTTTCCAATTACCTTGTTTCCATCAAAAGCAGCGGTGGCATCATCAACACCTGGAAGCCGGAAATGAACAGCTATGTCAATGCGCTGTGCTTTCAGAACGGTATCCTGGCTGCCGGCGGCAGTTTCAGCTATACGAAATATGCTGCCAGAAATTATTTCTGCGCCATCGATATGACGACCGGCTTACTCACCGACTTTGCACCTGCGCTCAACAGTTATGTGCGAAGCATCCTGGTGAAAGGCAGCACACTCTACCTGGGCGGGGATTTCTCCACCGCCAATAATGTCGGACGCCTTTATCTGGCCGCCTTCAACAAGAATACCGGTGCCCTACAGAACTGGAATCCAACGGCCAACAATTCGGTGTACGACCTTGCTACCGACGGCAACCTGATTTATGCGGCGGGTGGCTTTTCCAGCATGAATGCCTCCCCGCGTAACGGCCTCGCCGCGCTTTCGG
Organism: Bacteroidia bacterium; assembly: GCA_016788185.1. Lineage (GTDB taxonomy): Bacteria > Bacteroidota > Bacteroidia > AKYH767-A > OLB10 > JAJTFW01. Next base: position 2,893 of record JAEUTF010000114.1, read on the forward strand.
CCAGCGGCTCCGGCGCCGTTCAGGCCTGGGATCCCGCTGCCAATGCCGGCGCCTTTTTCCGCAGCATCTTCATCAGCGGATCCAAGGTTTTTGTTGGAGGCACCTGTTCTCAAATCGGAGCGGCTGCACGTACCAACCTGGCCCTGGTGGATACCGATGCGGTAGTACTCAACTGGACGCCCAACCCCAATGGAATCGTATACGACCTCAACGGCGATGCCACCAACCTGTATGTAGCAGGCAGCTTCAGCAACATCAGCGGAAACAGCCGGAGCATGCTGGCCTCCTATACCCTGTCGAACAATGCATTTCGTTCATGGGCTCCGGTCATATCGGGTTCAGGCGTATGGTCCGTATCGCCCATCGGCAGCTACGTGTATTTTGGCGGTAGTTTCAGCACGGTACAGGGAGCCAACCGGACCCATCTGGCTGCCGTCAACAATTCAAACAGCGCCAACCTGCAACCCTGGAATCCGGTACTGAACAGCACGGTGTATACGGTACATGCCGATACGGCGGAAGTCTTTGCAGGAGGCGCCTTTACCGACACCGATCTGAACGTACGGCAAAATTACTTCCGCGGATACGATGCCAGTGCGGTACTGCCTCGCGAGATTCCACAGGAAGCCGGAATAATTTCGGATATGCCAGCGGTTAAAATCTCTCAGGCTCTTCAAGCCATTCCGCTGCAGTTGTCGCCCAACCCGGCTCAGCAACAACTGACCCTCACGTTTGAAGGAAATGGCAACGAGGCCTTGCTCCAGTTCTATTCCCTGCAGGGCGCACTGATGCGGTCTGAACTTCTTCCTGCAGCAGCATCCGGCAGCCTTGAAAAACGCAGCATCGATATCAGCGAACTTCCGGAAGGCATGTACCTGGTGCGGTTCAGCCAGGGCGCGGTTTCTGAGCAGGCACGGCTGCTGATCAGTCGCTGAACATTCTGAATTTAAAAGATGTCGGCTGTTTGAGTTGCGGGCAGCCCGAGTTAAAAATGCAGCTGTGTTGTAAAAAGCACAGCTGCATTTTTTTGTCCGGCGCATCCCCCGCTCACCGGCCAGGAGGATAGAAGATCTGCCAGGCAGGCAACATACATCCGGAGATGCCTGCTCAGGCAGTTGACCGTCATGACTCCATCGTCATTTGGTAATTACAATGAAAGATCAGATACCCTGGAAGCCGCCTTTGTCCAGCTGTTTTAAAAAAGATAATTTTGTTTTTCAACGTATGGCCTATCCCAATAAACTCCTTCATAATCCAAAAACCGGTCAGGAAATCCGCTTCCTTCAGACAGGAAAAAGCGGCATCCTGGAAATGGAATCCATATATCCTGCCAGAAGCAAAGAACCGGCTCCGCATTATCATCCCTTTCAATCCGAAGACTTCCTCGTCCTGGAAGGAGCCCTCAGTGTTCGCATAGACGGAGCGGTTAAAATCCTTAAAAAAGGAGATTCCCTGCATATACCACCCAATAAAATTCATTCGATGTGGAACAATACCTCCGGCCAAACCGTCGTCAACTGGAAGGTGCAACCTCCTCTGAAAACCGAATATTTTCTTGAAACGGTGTGCGGCCTTGCTCAGGATAACAAAACCAATCAGCAGGGTATGCCCGGTATTTTACAGGTAGCCCTGCTCGCCAATCACTTTTCCCGGGAATTCAGACTATCCGCTCCGCCGTTTTTCCTACAAAAACTGCTCTTTCTCCTTCTGACACCCTTTGCGCTGGTACTTGGATACCGACCTCTTTATAAAAAGTACCTGGATTGATTTTCCCGGTTTTCCTGAACAGCCAGAATTTTTATTCAACCGTAAAACTTTCTTTTACTTTCTCTGCACATTGATGGTTCTGAAGAAGGGTTCTACATTCCCTCCATGCGGAAGGGCAAACATAAAAAAACAGGGCTCTGCATCCGCAGAGCCCTGTACACTAAAATCCTAATCAAAATAAAGACTTATCGCGTTACGACCAGGCGAACAGACGACACGGCATCACCCATTCTGAGGCGCAGGAAATACACGCCTTCCGCCACCTCCGAAAGGGGGAGTGAAATGCGGTTACCACCTTCAAACGAGGTACCGGTGTTGTTCAATACCACGCCGCCCGTAACATTAAAGATACTGAGTTCATAATCTCCGGCGACAGCGGCCTCAAATTCCACGTTTACCTGATCCGTGCCCGGATTGGGATACACCGACATGCCAAAATCGCTGTTGGAGGTTGCATTGGAAACCCTTGCTCCGCAGGGGCAGGGGCCGATGCAATCGAGGCTGTTTGCTGCCAGGTGGGATGGCACGGCGGGTTCAGCGATGCAGATCTGCACCCATGGATTGGTGACGGAACCGGTGGCGTGACAAACTTTGATTTTAACGTTGTTGCTGTTTCCGGCAAAGCAACGCGCATCCACTGAATTGATGTTAAAGCAATCCGAAGCAATGCAACCGTAGGCATCCGTAACGGTCACACAAACATCCGCATCTTCAATCAGCTTCGCTGTTACCGCGCCGCTGCTATTGGTACAGGACGGTGCGAAAGCCGGTGAGCCGGAAGAAGGACAGAGGTTGTTGATACAGCTTCCGCCGCTGAATACTTCGTCTCCAACGGAATTGACCACGTTGCACATCAAAGGCCGGCTGAGCGACCAGTTGTAACTGTAGGATCCACCTCCACCGGTGGCAGCGATGGTACGGTTCACGGTCTGATCAAGGCTATAGCCGTAATACGTACGCTCATCCGTTCCTGCATTCACCGCCAGGTTGGTTGTTACCGTCACATCGAAACTGCAGGCCGCCGATTGTCCGCTTGCATCCGTCACCACAAAGGAATTCGTGGTTGTTCCCAGCGGGAAAGCTGCGCCACTGGCGATTCCACCCGTTTGGGTCACTGTAAAACTGCAGTTGTCGGAGCCGTTAACGGTATAATTCACCACGGCGCTGCAGTTGCCTGCGTTGACGGCAACGTTGATATCGGCCGGACAGGAAATGGAAGGCTGGGTATTGTCGATCACCGTCACTGCTGAGATACAGGAAGCCGCGTTGCCGTTGACGTCTGTCACGGTGAGCGTAACCGAATTCAGTCCGAGGTGGCTGCAATCAAACGTAGTTTGCGAAAGCAAACTGGTAGCTATGCCGCAGGCTTCGTGGGAGGCGATGTGCGAGATGTCGGCTACCTCTCCGGCACCGAGCGAGGCGCTGCCCGATGCGTTCAGCACCAGGGTAACCGGGTCACAGTCTACATGATAAGGAGCGATGTTATCGATCACCAGCACATTGGACAAACAGGTAGAGGTATTTCCGGCCGCATCCGAAAGTGTCATCGTCACCGTGTTATTTCCAACGTGACTGCAGTCAAAAGCATAAGCTGAGAGGGTTGTTGAAGTGATTCCGCAATTATCGCTGGAACCGTTATCCACCATGGATGCTGCCAGCACGCCGTTGCCAAAACCGTCCAGGTATAGCACCGCATCCTGGCACACGGCCGTGGGAGGCGTATTGTCGGCATCCGGATTCACGGTAAAGCTGGCGCTACCGCTGCAATTGTAGGCATCCGTGACAGAAACGGAATAGGTTCCCACAGCAAGGTTTGAAAACAAACCGCTTGCTTGTGCGGGACCGTTGTCGAGGCTGAAACTATAGGGCGGCGTGCCGATGCTGGCCGTCGCATCGATACTGCCATTGGTACTGCCGCAGGTGGTATTGGTGACTACAGCGGCCAGTTGCACGCCGGTTCCCCCACCCACTACGATGTCGGCTTCTTCGGCACACTGATACGCATCCACAATGTTGACGTGGTAGGTACCGGGCGCCAGGCCGGTAATGGTGGGCTGACTATTTGAACTGTACATTCCTGGACCTGTCCAGGAGTAGTTATAAGGCGGGGTGCCGTTGGTCAGGCTGGCCGTGGCCGTACCATCCGACTGTCCGCAGGAAGCATTGGTAGAAGAACCGCTGACACTGACATTGCAGGGTGCCGGCACCGTTATATTGAAGGCGGTGACGGAAGTACCCGGAGTCGGGCAGAAATTATCCTGCGCGTTGATGGACACGGTATAGGTGTTTCCGGCATGCACGGCCTGGGGTGTAAAACAAAACTGCGCATTGGTAAATCCGGCACCGGAGCTCAGGATGTTGAAAGTGGCGGGAGGAATGACCGATGCCGTAGCATTGAGGCTGATGGTCTGGCTCAGGGCATCGGTAGCATTTACGTTGACACAGAAATTAGTGCCCACCGGAACAATCACATTGGGAAGTACCGGCAATACCGGTGACGAATTTCCGCTGCAACTCAGGAATCGTACCTGAATATCGCGGAAAACCTCGCCGATTTTAGTAGACACTCCACCGATCACACGAAACTCTTCCGCACGCACCGCAATGACCGCCACCTGGGTGGTAAGGGCGCTGGGGGTGAAGGAGACCACTCCGGTGCTTGAATTGATGCTGACTCCGGTAGAAGATGTCAGCGGGTTCAGGCCGTTGAAACCGGCGGCATAATTCACAGAGGTCGCGGCTGCCTGCCGGGCATTCACCAGCGAATACACCACCACATCCCCGTTGGCATCGGCGCCGTTGGGACTGATGGAAGCCGCTTGTCCCGTACAAAACTGATCAATGGGTTTGTTCAGAAAGTTGGGCGATGAATTGCCCGGGGCCAGCAAGGTATTCAACGTAGTAGACAAGAACATATTTTGTGATCCCGGACTGACCATGGTGGTGATGGCAGCATTGCGCGCATTCAGGGAAACAGAAAGCGTGTAATTGGCCGGTGTGTTGAAAGTCGCATTGCCTTCATAAATATGTTCTTCAATACCCGGAACTCCCGTACTTGAAGAACAACGTGAAACCTGTCCCGGGCAAAGCAGGGATACGTCGGCAAAAGTGATGCGGTTCAGGGTAACCGAAACACCAATGCTCGGACTAACCGCTACACTGACTGAAGTTGGTGCAGGAATACCCGCGCAATCCCGGTACAAGGTGTAGCGTATTTTGTAGGTATTCCCGCTGATATGGGTGTAGGTGATTTGACCTCCCATCAGGTGAGAGGCTTCCGCGATTCCACAAAACGCAAGGAGGGCGCATGCGAAAAAGTACATCAATAGTTTTTTTGTTTTCATCATAAACAGGTTTTAGGTTAGAAAGAGATTAAAATAACAAGCGAGGAAAGTAGAAAAGCGCCCGTTGCGGCACAATCCCCCTATCGGGGGATAAGCGGGTAACACATTGAAATTCTATCATATAATTTCAGATCTGTGTAAAAAGTACATGAAAACAGATTGATGAATGCCGGACAGAATCCCGGACTTGCACTATTCAATGAAATCCTATGAATATAAACCCGGAGAAAAGGTCCGCTCCTGCAGGCCGGGGCTTGCGAAGAGTGAGAAAAGTTAAATAAACACTAAAGCGCTCCCGGATTATCCAGGTCCGGCACATGGTGGGCGTTCCGGATCAGGGTGACCTTCAGCGTACGTTTGTATTCATCCTGCAGCCATTTCACATAGCTCTCGGACGTCTTACTGAGGCAACGTGCGTAGATGCGTATGCGATAGTCTATCTCCTCCTTCAGCAGATCGGCCAGGTCCAGCGACTCCTCAAGGGTATCGCTGTTGTCCATGCACATCTGCACATGCTGCTGCAGGCTTTGCTCGATGACCACTTTGGGTCTCTGTCCCCTGCTCATGGCCTCACGGTGCGTCGCCGGCACATCCATGTGTATCGGATCCGATTTGCTGAATCGCTTACAGATCTCTTCCGGCATCTCGTACCGGTAATTGCGTTCAATCAGCTCGTCGCTGGGGATGCCTTCGAGGAACAATTCCGGATTTTCGAAAATGGCGGGCCAGTCCACGTGCTCATCCCAGAGGCCGAAGCGGTGCAGGTTGTTGCCGAGATCGATCACGATGAACTCCTTTTTACCCGGCAGTACCCGCGATCCCCGGCCGATCATCTGGAAATACAGGGTCAGCGATTTGGTAGCCCGGTTGAGGATGATGCATTCCACGGTGGGCTCGTCGAAGCCGGTGGTGAGAATACTCACCGAAGTGAGGATCGCATCGGGCTTGTCGCGGAACCAGTCGAGAATTTCACGGCGTTCGCGCGCGGTATGTGAATGGTCGAGGTGGCGTATATCGAAACCGGCTTCACGGAAGGTGGCATACACGTATTGCGAGGTGGCGATGCCGTTGTTAAAAATCAGGGTTTTCTTCCCGATGCATTTCTCCTTGTAAGCCGCCAGCAGTTTGTCCTGCATGGCATGGTTGTTATACAGCCGCTCGGAGGAGCTCACGGTATAATCCCCGCTTCGGCCCACTTTCAGCGAAGTTAATCCGACATGGTAATGGTAGGTAATGGCCTTTGCCAGGAATCCTTTCTCCACGAGCGAAGAAATGGATTCCCCCACGATGAGCTCATCGTAGGTATCCCGCATGCGGATGGTACTGTCGGAACTCAGCGGGGTAGCCGTCACGCCCAGCACCACCCCTTTCTCATAAAAGCGAAGCAGCTTGCCAAAAGAATTGTAATGCGCTTCATCCACAATCATGAGTCCGATGTTGTCGAGGCTCAGCATTTTATCTCTGAGCCGGTTGTTCAGCGTCTCCACCATGGCCACAAAACACATGAAATCGTTGGGTACCGGTAACTCCTTTACCGCGCTGTTGATGATTTTATTGCTGACCCCAAATTCCTCCAGCATCGCCGAAGTCTGTGAACAGAGTTCCAGCCGATGCGTCAGGATCATCACCTTTTTCCCCGTTTCGCGAATATAACGGCGCGTTATTTCAGAAAATATGACAGTTTTGCCGCCTCCGGTGGGCAATTGGTACAAGAGGTTATAGCGTTTTGGATGATCCTTGAGCCGGTGAAAAACAGATTCTATGGCATCGTGCTGATAGGCATAAAGCAATTTTCCAATCGATTTTTCCTGCTGTTCGGTCGGGGTGATGATCGTCATTCCTGCTACGGGGAACGGTAAAGATAAGCTTTATTCACCAGCCGGAAGCCAGGGAGGCTATGACTGAATTCCGGCGAAGATCCGGTAAACATCCATCAGGATGACTTGTAGGCCACGGGGTGGATGTGCTTCTTATCCTGACCCAGAAAGACCCGGCAATAGATACGAAGGAGGGTGAGCTCCAGCAATAGAAAGTTCAATGCCACCCCTGCCAAGTGGAATGGCTGCCCGGCTGAAACACTCATAAACATCAGGTCTATTCCCACAAAAGTGGGGGTGAGCGGAAACCCAACCAGCGCGAGGCAGGACAGAAGAAAAAAGAAGGCATAGTGCGGATGATAGGCCGCATAGCCGTGGTAGTTATGCAGGTTCACCTGTCCCTCCTTCTCCGTTATTTTATACAGGCAAAAGAGGCCCACCACCGCTCCGGTAAAGGTGCCACTCAGATACATGGCCAGGCGGTGCAGTTCAATGTGGCTGTTCCAGATAAGGGCCATGGCGGTGAATACCTGGCTGATGACGACGAGCAACCACATCCGCTGCGCTTCGGCTCTGCCCGCAAAGGCCATGAGCAGAAGGATGAGGGAAACAGCCAGCGTCAGGAGCGGCATCATCTCCGTCCAGTGATCCGCAAGGTCCTTCCGGAAAAAATAACCCACCAGGCTTACCAGCATCAAAAACAGGTATACCAAAATGCTCCATTGGCTGAAGAGGTAATTGAGCTGCTTCCCGGCCCATTTAAAAGGAAACCAGAAATGACGATGCAGGAGATGATCCAGGTTCCACTCCTTCAGCGACAGCAGATACCATTGTGTCCGCAGCCTGTTGAAGGAACCTGAGCGATGTTTATCGGGTGAGGGACTGAAACTGAAAAACATGTTGTGAATCTTGTAACTTAACACCGACGGTGAGACCAGTAACTGGTAGGTTCTTAGAAAGGCATTGCCGGCAAAGTGGAACAATGCCAGCAGGTGAAATCCCAGGGCGACTTCAATAAACATCAAGCCTATTTGCGCTACGGAGGCATAGGCGATTTGCGTTTTTACGGTAGCCTGTACCCTTGTAATGCCGCCGGCCACAAGGGCCGTCAGTGCACCGGTAAGCAACACCAGCGTCTTTACCACAGTGTCCGATTCCCACAATGGATAGGTTCTCAGGAGCAAAAAGACCCCGATATGGACCGAAAGGGAGCCATAAAAAATGGCGCTGGACGTGGTGGGACCTTCCATGGCCCGTGGCAGCCAGGTAAAGAAGGGCATTTGCGCGGATTTCAGCATCGCTGCGATCACCATCATGAGGGAAACAAACAGCAATGGAAGGTATTCGTTTTGCAGTAAGCCCTGAACAGCCGCCGTTTCATTCCACTGCGCATAGGTGATGTTTTTATGCCAGAGGTGATGACTCATCCACATGGCCAGGATCAGGCAAACATCACTCAGCCTGTAAAAGGATAAAACTTTGAAACCATTTCTTACGGGAAGATGGCGGTCGCGGTAAAAGGCGATGAGAAGAAAAGAGGTGATGCCCAACATCTCCCAGCCCACAAACAGCGTCTCCAGGTTACCACTGAAGACTACAAAATTGTACCCGGTAAAAAACAAAATGATGGTGCAGAAATACCGCTTGAATCCGGGTTCCCGATGCATGTAATACCGGCTGAACACCGCCACCAGAAAGGTTAGGGCCGCGCCGGTCAGGGCAAATACAGCGGTGACTTTGTCAAAATAAAAATCAAGGAAGAATTCAAAATCGGGGCTGGCATACAGAACCAGACTTTTAACGTTATACACTGGCCGTCCCTCCGACCACCAGAACAGGGTAAACGCAAGAGCGAGGAGAAACTGAAGACCGCCGGCGGCCATCACCACGGATGACAATAACTTTTCTTTGCCCCTTGGCACGAGGAGACAAAGCAAAAAAGCGCAAAGCGGAAGGAGTACAAAAGCGGGCAGGAATTGCGTCATGGGTTATCCGTTTAAAATCATTACCGGTAAATTTTCTTTTGTTGCATCCTCAATCCTGTTGGTCTTCATTTCCCTGGCCGATTCCAGCATTGCCTGTACATCCCTCACGGCAGGGACCTCCGCACAAAGGGGTTCATAGCTGCGGAAATGTCCCCTGCTGAAACGGAAAAACTGCCGGGTCTCAGGGTGTACCGCCACCAGGTGCACCCATTCGTTGATGTACCATTCGTACATCTCCGGCGATGACTGAATCGTTTTCAAGACCACTTCCGGATCATGCTCCACGATGATGAGCAGGCGCATGGGGTCGTGCACTTCGATCATCTGCAGCGGAAGACCCGGACGCAAATCTCCGTCGCTGCTGTTGGCCACGGCAAAGAGTCCCACCACGTTGTGCGGAAGTTTGGTTCCCGCTCCTATTTTATAATTATCCACTCTTGAGAAGTAATATTCCAGGTTGATGCCTCCGCAAACAGGACCCAGCGGGCGCATGATGTTTGGCAGCAGCCGGCCTTCCGGATCGGTGCGGTAATCGTAGGAGTTCAGGAAAGCCCGCCGGTCCAGAAAAACATGCTTGCTCAGCTCCCGCCGGCCCACGATGCATAGCGTATTGGTTCCATGTCCAAGTTCGGGGCGGGGTTCAAACAGCGATACCGAACGTTCGCGGATGGCACGCCGCACTTTTTTAATGCCGGCCCGGGTATTCACTGAAGCAAAACGCCGCGAGCGCTCCCTCGCATTCAGGTCAAGCGCTTTTTCAAAATCTTTGATGGCGCCGGCATGTAGATCTCTGTTCGAAATGCTGAGCAAGTCTTCGTCGAAGAACGCCAGCTCATCCGCAGCGGTGTCGTGCAATCCGCCCACAAACTGTGTTTCCTCCGGAATGTGGAGCCCTTTTCCTTTCAGGATCGCCCTCACTCCGGCATGATTCGCCATAAAAGCGAAGACACGGGCGTTTACGGAACCGGGACGACCGCTGCAGGCTCCGCAATCGTGTGCACCGTGATGAGGGTTGTTGGCGCTGCTGGATCCATGCGCGATGATGTATACGATCGGTGCAAAATCACGGATCAGGCCCATGCCCCTCAGCTGGGCTTCCACACGCTGACTCATCTCCTCCACTGTAAATCCGATCTGCAGCCCGTTCTCCCTGTGCTCCGGGTCAGTATTCTCAATGCTGAGGCTGGCCGTGCCGTTCATGTGCGCGTACGCATTTGAAATGGCGGGACTCATTTTAGGTGCGAAAAGCTGCTGAAAAGATTTTATCCCGGCAAAAAAGCCAAGCGTTAGTGACGACAGCCACCCTGTCCAGAGACGATGGGTATGATCCGCGTACAACAACTCATGCTTACGAGGAGCTGCCGCCCCGTATTCCTTTATCAGATACTTTGGTGTGACCGGTGCGGGACACAGTTTCTCATAAAATTTACCATTCAGCGGCTGAAAATAAAACTCCACACCAAAGAAGCCGGGAGCGCCCAGCGTTTCGCAGGCGGGCGCCACCTGCTCCAGGTGGCGGCGCAGGGAACATTCCCTCTCATCGATGCAAAATACCGCCTGAAAAATTTTACGTTCCACAGTGTTCCGTTGCTGGCCGGCGCCCCCCCGGATACCAGCAAGGACTTCATCGTAATACGACCATTCAAAGGCATCCTGCCACATGGAAAGCACCTCGTTCAATTCCGTCAGTGGGTGATCGGCAAAAAGCGGCAAGGGATTCTCTCCGACACGGGCACAAAGCGGAAGACGGTTTTTTCCAAATGTAAATTCCAGCGCGTCCAACTCCAGGTACAATTCAAAAACAATCAGCTCCCCCAGCGTAATTTTCCTTCGGTCGAGCAGTGCTTCCGGCTTTTCCTCCACGGAAGCTACAAAACCGGACCATCCCTGGTGACTGAATTGCTGGTCGTACAGGTATTGACTGAAATAACGTTCATCGCCGACAATTTCCTGCAGCAGCCGCTCCGGCTCCACTGCTTCGCTGAGAAAAAGCTTCCTGACACGGGCTGTTTTGAAGAGGCTGACAGGGCCGCTGCGCTCCAGTTGATAGAGGGAAGCCAGGAAGCCACCTTCCGCATGTGGAAATTTCCAGCTTGAAATGCCCTGATCGAGATACGCCGACAGCAACCGGAAAAGCAACGGATGCACGAGCGCATCCAGGTCGATGTGGAATTCATCTTTCCAATGCGCCCGCAAGCGTCCGATGAGAGGCGGCGCGTACGATTCATACGGCTTGGCCAGCAGGTAATGTTTCCAGCGCTGCACCCCGGCCTCTCCTTTTCTATCGTTCAGGATCCGGTCAAGAATATCTTCCCGGATACGACCATTGGCAAACAAGCTGCGGTATTCCCTGAGTTGAAGCGTGACCCTGTACCCGAAAACTCCAGCGGCTTTGAATATGGCCTGGTAGAATGGCATGTGCTGAAAAGCATGCAGTGAGTTGTGATGAATGAAATCCTTCAGGGCCGACTGCGCCGGCAGGTAATACCTGATGGCGTGAAGGAGTTCCTTCAGATCAAAATGAGCCGTTGCGGAATCGCTGCCGGTTTTGCCAGCGAGAGATTCATCAGCCGTATCCGGCCCGGTGTACACTGATTTCTTTCCTGATTCCGCTTCCTTCATTTCATCTGGTTTTCCGGCACTCAGGTAACATTTTCACGAATGGAGTTGATGTTGCTGATCCAGGTTTCCTCCATAAAATCCACCGTACCGGAATCCAGGTGATGGATGGCACCGATGATGGCGATCTCCCCCTTTTCAATCATTTGCTCGAGAATGTAACTGCGGTTCACGATCGACCTGACCGAGCGTTTCACATTCAGCTTCGTTACATTACTCACAAAACGCGTATTCGCCGAATTCCGTTTGTCAGGGTCGGTGGTGAGCGTTTCTTCATATACGGCGGGCTGAATTTTAGACAGGAGGTCGGTCAGGTTTCCCATTTCAAGATGATCGCAGGCCCCTTTTATCGCACCGCAATTCGTATGACCCAATACCACGATCAGTTTGGAGCCGGCGGCCTTGCAGGCAAACTCGAGACTGCCGATGATATCTGTATTCACCACATTGCCGGCTATCCGGATGGAGAAGACGTCACCGAGGCCCTGATCAAAGATCAGCTCCGCGGAGGTTCTGCTGTCGATACAACTGAGGATACAGGCAAAGGGCCATTGCCCCTCCCGGGTATCGTTCGCCTGCTGCAGGAGATTTCTGTTCACTTTCAGGTTATTGACAAACCGTGCATTCCCTTCTTTTAAAAACTCCAGCGCCTTTAATGGGGTAATCGATGCCTGTGTTTCGGACGTATGTGCTTTCATCTGTTTTTCTTCCTCATTTGTTGGTTGAAATATGCTGCAGGGATTCCTCCATCTCATAGTCATCACGGAAACCCTTCAACGTTACCTGAATATCCTTTTCCTTAGAGGTCACCTGGTTAAAATCACGAATCATCGCCAGTACATCGTGATCAATGTAAAAGGTATCGGATGCGTCGATGACCACCCGGCTGTTTTCCGGAAGGTGTCCAAGCGTTTGCTTGATGGCGGCCTTGTTGAGGAAAGATACCTCCTGGGCCAGGCGGATGACTACTACTTCTCCTTCGTGATATTCTTCCTTCTTGAAGAAATAAGCCAGCTTCAGGTTGGCGCGCAGGATGTAAAAGATACTGAACACAAGTCCGATGGCGACCCCTTTGAGGAGATCGGTAAAGACCACCGCCAGAACGGTGATGATGAAAGGAACAAACTGGTTCCTGCCGTTGCTCCACATGTGTTTGAACACTTTGGGGCTGGCCAGTTTATAGCCGATCATGAGCAGAACGGCCGCCAGGCTGGCCAGCGGAATTTTATTCAGGATCGTGGGAATGAGCAATACGGCCAGCAGCAGGAAAATGCCATGGGCCACCGTCGAAGTTTTGGTACGGCCTCCTGAGTTGATGTTGGCAGAGGTACGGACAATCACCGAGGTCATGGGCAAGCCGCCGATCATGCCGCTCAGGATATTTCCCGTTCCCTGGGCAAACAATTCGGTGTTGGTGTTAGAATACCGTTTCAGCGGATCCATTTTATCGGATGCTTCGATGCACAACAAGGTTTCGATACTGGCCACGATCGCGATGGTCACCGCGGTGATCCAGACCTCCGGATTACTAATGGCGCTGAAATCGGGAAGTGAAAACTGAGCAATGAAGTCATCGAAGCCCGCGGGAACAGGCAGGCGTACGAGGTGATCGGAAGAGATCGCGAGTGAGGAACCTCCGGTGAGAAACAACTCGTTCAGGATAACGCCCGCTACCACCGCCACGAGCGCTCCGGGAACGACTTTCAGGTTTTTTAAGAAGGTGATTTTGGTGAAGGCGATGAGGATGGCCAATGAAACGATGGTCACCAGCACGGCGCCCGGGTGCGCATAATTAATGGCATCGATGATGGCAGAAAAGGTATTGTGCCCCGTGCCTTTTTCAATGAAGAAGAAATCACCCTCGTTATCGGCATCGTAGCCGATGGCATGCGGCAATTGCTTTAAAATGATAATGATGCCGATCGCGGTCAGCATGCCTTCAATCACATTGGAAGGGAAATAATTGGAAATGGTACCGGCCCTGGCAAGGCTCAGCAGGATCTGCATGATTCCGGCCATTACCACCGCGAGCAGAAAAACCTGGTACGAACCCAGGCTGGTAATCGCCGCCAGGACAATCGCCGTGAGTCCTGCCGCCGGCCCGGTTACGCTCAACTGGGAATTACTCAGCAGTCCGACCACAATGCCGCCTATCACGCCGGCAATGATCCCGGCAAAGAGGGGGGCTCCGCTGGCCAGCGCAATTCCCAGACACAAAGGGAGGGCCACCAGAAAGACGACCAGACCGGCCTGTATATCTGTTTTAAAGTACGATGAATTCGATTTCATAATTTGTTTTGACTATTGGTGCTGATAATGGGTTCAG
>JAEUTF010000059.1 GCA_016788185.1 Bacteroidia bacterium
AGCGGCATTCGACAGGCTGTCTTTTAATTTCCAGGCGGCTTCTCTGGCCACCATGGCCGTCTTGGGATTGCCGGCGTTCAGGTGCCAGGCGGCATAGGCTTCATAGCTGCGTATCAGTTCATCGGAAGCATGGTAACGCTCCGACCAGGTCAGTGCGCTGTCGAGAAAGCGGCTGGCCGGCTTTATCTTTTTCTGTTCCTGGAGATAGGTGGCGGTCCACAGGGCCGCTTTTATTTTCGTGACGGCGTTGGCTTCATTCAGTCCGGCACTGGTGATGCTGTCGAGCGAGAGGAAGGCGTCTTTGGCCTTTCCGCCCTGCCAGTATTGCACCGCCCTCGTCAGTGTTTCACGCAGGCTGCTGTCACTCCCAACCGGCGCCTGCGCAGGGGCGGCGAACGCGTACAGCGTCATCAGGAGGGTCAGGGAGAATAAAAATCTACACGGATGCTTCATAGTTGAAGCGAATTTAACCTCTTTTCCTGCGCATTCAGGTTCCTGCAGCGGATGTTTTTTCCACGATGGAAAACACTGCTTTTCAGCACCCACGACTTATTTATGAAGATGTATGAATTTTATCAGTGCATCTCTGTAGCCTTTTCAGTACGTTTGCGCCACAGCAGAAAAGATATGTCGGCTACACTCCAGAAATCAGCAGAATTTCCTGTGTCCAGGATGGCTGAACACCTCATCGGATCGGAAATCATCAAACTGGGCAACGAAGTCAATGAGCGCATCCGCGCGGGGGAGAAGATTGCGAATTTCACCATCGGCGATTTCGACCCTGCCGTGTTTCCGATTCCCGAACTGCTCCTGGAGGAAATCATAAAGGCCTACCGCGAAGGGCATACCAATTACCCGATGGCCAACGGCATGCCGGACCTGAGAGCGGCGGTGTCGGCCTGGACCGAAAAAACGCACGGCTTGCGCTATGCGGCCAATGAAGTGCTGATTGCCGGCGGAGCCCGTCCGGTGATCTACGGTATCTATGCCACCCTGCTGGATGCCGGCGATAAAGTCATTTACCCGGTTCCTTCCTGGAACAACAACCACTACTGTCACCTGTTCGGAGCGGAAGGCGTGCAGGTGGAGTGCAGACATGAAGATAATTTCATGCCTACCGCGGCGGCCATACGGCCACACCTGGCCGGCGCGCGCCTGCTGGCGCTGTGCTCCCCGCAAAACCCGACCGGCACCATCTTCAGCAAGGAGCAACTGGAAGCCATTTGCGACCTGGTGCTGGAGGAGAACGGCCGCCGCGCAGCAGACGAGAAACCGCTCTACCTGATGTACGACCAGATTTACGGGGCCTTGCTGTATGGAGAGAACAAACATTACGATCCGGTGAGCTTACGTCCGGACTTGCGTCCCTATACCATCTACGTCGACGGGATATCAAAAGCCTTCGCGGCGACCGGTGTGCGCGTAGGCTGGGCCCTGGGTCCGCAATCCATCATCGATAAAATGAAAGCCATCCTCGGGCACATCGGCGCCTGGTCGCCGAAGGCCGAGCAGGTGGCCACCGCGCGTTTCCTGGCCAATGAAGCAGCCGTGGGCAGCTTTCTGCAATCCTTCAAGGGCGACCTGTTGGAGCGGCTGCAGGGCATTTACGAGGGCTTTGCGGGTTTAAAGCAGGAAGGTTTTCCGGTGCATTGCATCCGGCCCGCCGGCGCCATTTACCTCACGGTTCAGTTCGGACTGAAAGGGAAGAAAACCGCGTCAGGGCAAGTGCTCGGATCCACCGACGATGTAACGGCGTATATACTGGGTGAAGCGGGTTTGGCCATGGTGCCGTTTTCAGCTTTCGGAGCCTCGCGCGATTCCGACTGGTACCGCCTGTCGGTAGGTACCTGCCAGGTGGCGGCGATTGATGAAATCTTCCGGCGTCTCCGGAAAGCGCTTTCATCCCTTCAATAGGACGGAGCAGCAGCCCGATCATCCTTCCGGGCAGGAGGGATGAAGGGAATCCGGCATTTTTTTACTTGATTTGCATCGCCAAAACCGTAGTTAACATTTTACGTAGAAAAGGCAGGTCTCCTTATGAAAAACAATTATTGTGTCATCATGGCTGGCGGCGTAGGCAGCCGCTTCTGGCCCATGAGCCGGAATGCCCGCCCGAAACAATTTCTGGATGTGCTGGGTACGGGAAAAACACTGATTCAGCAAACCTACGAGCGCTTTCTGAAGATCTGTCCGAAAGAGAACATCATCATCGTGACCAATGCGGATTATACGGCCACCGTGCTGCAGCAACTGCCCGACCTCAAACCCGACCAGGTATTGGGGGAACCGCTTCGCCGCAACACAGCGCCCTGCATTGCCTATGCCGCCAATAAAATTCTGAAAAGAAATCCGCAGGCCAACATGGTGGTGGCTCCCAGCGACCATATCATCATGAAGGAGGAAGCCTTCATCGAGGCCCTCCGTGGTTGTCTCGCCTTTACGGAGCAGCAGGAAGTCCTGCTGACGCTGGGCATCAAGCCTTCGCGGCCCGATACCGGATACGGCTACATTCAGTTCATTGACGATAAGAGCGACACGCCGAATAAAATTTCGAAGGTGAAAACCTTTACCGAGAAGCCCAACCTCGAGATGGCGAAGTTCTTCCTGCAAACCGGAGAGTTTCTGTGGAATGCGGGGATCTTTATCTGGAATGTAAAATCGATTTTATCCGCCTTCGAAGAGCATCTTCCGGAAATGGCCTCTATCTTCCGGGAAGGCGAAAGCGCCTACGATACCGCCGCCGAGGAAGATTTTATCAAAACGGCCTACGAGCAGTGTACCAACATCTCCATCGACTTCGCCGTGATGGAGAAGGCGCGCAACGTGCATGTGATGAGCGCCGAATTCGGCTGGAGCGACCTGGGTACCTGGGGTTCCCTCTACGAGCACATCCGGCACGATGAGCAGGGCAATGCCGTGGTGGGAAAGAACGTGATGCTCTATGATTCGGGCAACTGCATCGTGAACGTACCCAAAGACAAGCTGGTGGTGTTGCAGGGTCTGGATGATTACATCGTGGTGGAATCCGACAACATCCTGCTGGTATGCCGCAAAAACGATGAGCAGCAGATCCGGCAGTTTGTGAACGACGTCAAGCTGCAGAAAGGCGAGAAATTTGTGTAGTCCGCGCCCGGTATTTTTGCAGGCAGCGTACCCTTTGCTCAGCCGGACGCCCGCGGCGCCGAAGGAAAAGACGCCTCAGCGGTAGCTCTTAAAAAAGCTTTTCAGCTTCATGCCGAGCACCCCGAAAATGGCTTCGCTGAAAATGCTGCCGCTCATTTTGCTTTGCCCCTCGCTGCGGTCGGTGAAAATGATGGGTACCTCCTTCAGCCTGAAACCGAGTTTCCAGCTGGCGAATTTCATCTCGATCTGAAAGGCGTAACCGGTAAAGCGGATTTTGTTCAGGTCGATGGTTTCAAGCACCTTCCTGCGGTAACACTTGAAGCCGGCCGTAGTATCGCGTATAGGCATTCCCGTTACAATGCGTACGTACATCGAAGCGAAATACGACATCATCACGCGTCCCATAGGCCAGTTGACCACGTTCACGCCGGTGATGTAGCGGGAGCCGATGCTGAGGTCGGCGCCGTCTTCCGCACAGGCTTTGTAGAGGCGCACCAGGTCGTCGGGGTTGTGCGAAAAATCGGCATCCATCTCGAAAATGTAAGCGTAGTGTTTTTGCAGGGCCCAGCGGAAGCCGTGGATGTAGGCCGTGCCGAGGCCCAGCTTACCCGCCCTTTCTTCCAGGAACAGCCTTCCCTTAAATTCCTCCTGCAGGCTGCGGATGATGTCGGCCGTGCCGTCTTTCGAATTGTCATCGATGATGAGCAGGTCGAAAGGATGAGGAAGCTGCAGCACCGTCCGGATCATCTTTCCGATGTTCTCCTTCTCGTTGTAGGTGGGTATGATGACCAGGCAATCGTTCACCGGAATGTGGGCTGTGGGGAGGGGTGGTGCGGGTTTACTTTTTTTACTTCTTCAGGCCCGGCGGCCCGTTCAGGGTACGGGGGGCGGCAGGGCAGGGGAGCGGCTGATCAAAAATAAGGACTGCAGGGATCGGTTGGTTGCGCGCCGGTTTTTTTCAGCCGGTGCCGGATCTTCTCAGTCTTATTTCTGTGGCGCAGAGAGGCCGTGTGTTGGTTGATGCCCTTTACCACTTCAGCAGCCAGGCAAAGACCAGGGGAGCCACGATGCTGGCATCCGATTCAATGATGAATTTGGGCGTGTGAATATCGAGTTTACCCCAGGTGATTTTTTCATTGGGGACGGCGCCCGAATAGGAGCCGTAACTGGTGGTGGAATCGCTGATCTGGCAGAAATAACTCCAGAAAGGAATCTGCTCCATCTCCATGTCCTGGTACAGCATGGGCACCACGCAAATCGGGAAATCGCCGGCGATGCCGCCGCCGATCTGGAAGAAGCCGATGCCTTTTCCCGCTGAATTTTTGATGTAATAATCGGCCAGCCAGGTCATGTATTCAATGCCGCTTTTCATGGTGGAGGGCTTCAGCTGCCCTTTGATGCAATAGGAGGCAAAGATGTTGCCCATGGTGGAATCTTCCCAGCCCGGCACGATGATGGGCAGGTTGCGTTCCGCCGCCGCGAGCATCCAGCTGTTTTTCGGGTCGATTTCGTAGTACTGTTCCATCTCCCGGCTGAGCAGCATCTTGTACATGTACTCGTGCGGGAAATAGCGTTCGCCGCTTTCTTCAGCGCCTTTCCATTGTTTGAAAATGTGCTTCTGAATTCTGCGGAAGGCTTCTTCTTCCGGGATGCAGGTATCGGTGACCCGGTTATAGCCTCCTTCCAGGAGTTCCCATTCGTCTTTCGGACCCAGGTCGCGGTAATGCGGCACCCGCTTGTAATGCGAATGCGCCACCAGGTTCATGATGTCTTCTTCGAGGTTGGCGCCGGTGCAGGAGATGATGTCCACTTTGCCCTGGCGTATCATTTCTGCGAGGGAGATGCCGAGTTCGGCGGTGCTCATGGCGCCGGCGAGTGTGATCATCATTTTCCCGCCCTCCAGCAGGTGTTGTTCGTACGCTTTGGACGCATCCATGAGGGATGCGGCATTGAAATGGAGATAATGCTTCTCCATGAATTGTGAAACTGGGCCTCGTTGCATGTAAATGTCAGGGTGTTATGGAATGCAGGCAAAAATAGGTGAAAATACCGCTTCCGCTTCAGGACGGAAGGCCCGATTTTTTCAATTCCTCCAGCAGCAGGGCCGCCTTGCGGGCCCCGATGCGGAACACATGACCCGCTTCCAGGTGCAGCAGGATGGCGCTGCGTCCTTCGGCATAAAAGCGGTATTCGTTTTCGGTAAAGACATTGAATACCGGATTGTTGAAATGGTAGCGGTTAAAATCCAGCACTTCGGCCTTGCGGATCACCTGCAGGGGAAGGATGATTTCTTTTTTCCGGAGAGGCTTCAGCTGCAGTTCATTTCCTTTCAGCGTGATGGTGTAACAGGGTACAAACACCAGCACCAGGCTCAGCAGGAGGATGGCGCTGCCGACCAGCAGAAAAAGTCCGCCCGACTGCTCCCTTTCGTCGGTGCTGAAATGGGCGATGAAGCAGAAGGTCACCATGAGGAGGCGACGCGCGAGGCCGTAGGAATTACGGCCCAGGTACTGTGTTTCGGTAAACCGGATGGGGTCATGCATGGGCCTGCCATTTGAAGTGTGCAACAGTTTTTGTTTTTTCGGTAATCCTGTACCGTTGGTCGATGCGTTCGCCGATCACCCACACGATATCCGGGCCGCTTTGCAGGAGCAGTATCCTGTGTTTCTGAGGAAGCGGAATCTTCCGGTCGATGAAATAGTCGCTGAGCTTTTTGGGCTGGTTCATGCCCAAAGGGTAAAAATGATCGCCGGCCTGCCAGTGCCGTACCAGGAGGGGATACTGCAGCAGTGCGGCGTCGAGGCTGGCGCTGTCCGGATCGTTCATTTCAAGGGGGTGCTCCGTCTTTTCGTAGCGGCGGAGGAGGATGGTTCCGCGGGCGGTCGTACAGAGGGCGTCCTGGAGGGAAATGCTGTAAACGGCATCGGCGACAGCGTCGGTATTTCGGCTGATGATAAAACAATCCCGGTCGCAGTGAAGGCGGTAGTTTTCCGATTGGAAGCTGCGGCCCGGCTGCAAGCCGGACTCCAGCATTTCTTCGATCACCGCGCCACTGAATCCATAGGGCGAGAGCGCCTTCCAGAGCAGGTAGCCTTTGGCGGGATGGTTCAGGATGGGCGGGTAGCGGAGGAGGAATTCTTCCTCTTTTTGTTCGCTGCAGGAAGCCAGCAAGGCATCGGCGGCGCCTTCGGCCATGGCCTGCATGCTGCCGAGATGGGTGGAAAGACGATGGACCGAAGCGTGCAGGGAAGGATTGATGGTTTTCAGCAGTGGAATCACCTCGTGGCGCAGAAAATTCCGGCGGTACTCCCGGCTTTCGTTGCTGCTGTCCTCTCTCCAGTCGATTTTTTTTTCTTCGGCATAGGCCAGCAGCTCTTCCCTGGCCGCGAAGAGCAGGGGACGGATGAGTTGTTGGTTCCTCGCTTGCATGCCGCGCAGGCTTTCGGCGCTCTTGCCGGCCACCAGGTTCAGCAGCACCGTTTCGGTCTGGTCTTCCAGGTGATGGGCGGTGGCCAGGGCCTGGCAGCCGTGGCTGCTCATCAACTCCTGAAACCAGGCGTAGCGCAGCTCGCGCGCGGCCATCTGCAGCGACATTTTTTTTTCGGCGGCGTAAGCCCGGGTATCAAAATGTTTGGAGGTGAAAGGGATCTGCAGCCCGCGGCAGCGCTCTTCGCAAAAGGCTTCGTCGGCATCCGACTCCGCTCCCCGCAGCCCGAAGTGGCAGTGCGCCACCAGCACACGGTAATGCAGGCGGTGCAGCAGGTGCAGCAACACCATCGAATCGAGGCCCCCGCTGAGGGCCAGCAAGACCCGGTCCTCCTCCTTCAGCAGGTTTTTGCGGCGGATGAAGTCCAGCGTTTTATGTTCGAGGGCCAGGTAGCTCACGTGAACAAAAGTAATTCATT
Source organism: Bacteroidia bacterium (assembly GCA_016788185.1). Lineage (GTDB taxonomy): Bacteria > Bacteroidota > Bacteroidia > AKYH767-A > OLB10 > JAJTFW01. Next base: position 7,029 of record JAEUTF010000059.1, read on the forward strand.
GCGGGCTGGGGTAGGAGGGGGAAGCGGCAAAGAGAAAAAAGCAAGGGCTCAGGGATTGCGGAGGGCTTCCTGCATGCTTTCGGCCTTGAGGAGGCATTCGTCGAATTCCTTTTCCGCATCCGATAGCGTGGTGATGGCGCTACCGGCCGGGAACAGGAGGTTTTTTTCCGCACTGTTGTAGAGGATGCTGCGGATGACGACGTTGAAATCAAAATCTCCCTCCGGCGAAATGTAGCCCAGCGATCCGGAATACAGTCCCCGCCTGAACACTTCCAGGTCTTCGATGATTTCCATGGCGCTGATTTTTGGGGCGCCGGTCATGGAACCCATCGGAAAGGCGGCTTGCAGGATGGCGCTGAAGGGCGTGCCGGGCCGGAGGCGGGCCTCGACGGTGGAAATCATCTGGTGCACGCGGCGGAAAGTGTAAATGCCGAACAACTCCGGCACTGTCACCGTTCCGGTTTGGGCGATGCGGCCCAGGTCGTTTCGTACCAGGTCAACGATCATCACGTTCTCGGCCTGCTCTTTTTCACTGCATCGCAGCAGCTCTTTTTGTCGTTCGTCCTGTGGCGGATCAGGGTGCCGGCCGATGGTGCCTTTGATCGGTTGTGAACGCAAGAGCGTTCCGTCCTTCTGCAGGAAACGCTCCGGGCTGTGGCAGAGCAGCCAGGAAGATTTCCGGCGGTAGAGGGCCGAGAAGGGCGCCTGGCTCTCCTGCTGCATACTCCACCACAAGGCGGCCGGATCGGGAAGTTCGCCTTGTGCGCCAAAAGGCAGGCAATAGTTGATTTCGTAAATGTCCCCGTGCCGCAGGTGCTGCTGTATCGTGTCAAAGGCCTTGAAATAGTCCGCTTTGAAAAGTTCCGTATCGTGGAAACGCAGCGCCGGTTTTTCAGGCGGCGCAGGTGGCACCTGGCTTTTTGGACGGGCGAAAGTTCGTTCCGACCGCTCTCCGTTTTCCTGGTTGAGGTACGTAGTTTGACCATTTTGCCGAAAGCACACCTGTCGCGGCACAAAAAAGCCGGCCATGGCAAATCCCGCTGCATCGCGGTGACGGCTGTGTAATTTCTTTTCGAAAAGATCTTTTAACTCGTAGGAAAGATGAGCGAAGATCCATCGACCCTTGTTACGCTCCAGGAATGCATCCAGCAGGAGGAAGTCCCCGGCTCCGGAAATGTTGATGTCATCCAGGCTGCCCGATCCGAACAGAAAATCATACTTTTTAGACGAGGCGCCGGGAAATACTCCGGTATGCAGCAGCACGGCGTTTTCCTCTGTATAAAAGTCCGGCAGCAGCGCCCGGATGTCGGGCCCGATGCCGTGTTTTTCTGCCGTCGGGGCCTGTTCCATGGATTTCACTCCGCCAAAGTATTAAACACAACGCGAAGCTTCGGGCTTTTCGGGACGCCGCGCGCTTTTTTTTGTTTCAGGCTGCAAGGGTCCCGCCCCTCTCCCGTCTTTTTTTAGAGCAAAGTACCGGGTACCCGACCATTTTTTACCATTTGAACCCGGACATTTACCCAAGATTTCGACCCTTTGAAAGATTGTTGACGATCGATGCAGGGAACAGCCTTGCAATTTACTCGTGTCATTTGTATATTTACCATTCGATTCATCCGGAAAAGTACAATCGGTTGAATTTCTTACAGTAGGTCAGCACGTCTGTTTTTATCGTAATGAATTGATTGAGAGTTGAGTGTTAAAATTATCAATCCGTCCCGATAAGCATCAGACCCTACTTTCTGCTGTAATCTTGCAAGTGAAAGAAACAAAGGGCTCGTCACCGTGCGGGCGCAACGGAAAAAAGGATTAAAATAAAGATCTAAAGACATGGCAAACAACTACTTAAACCTTAAAGCAGTTCAAAGGGGATGGGGTATCCTACTCTGTGCTCTGGCGGCATTCCTTCCGGATCCGGCCGCTGCACAAATGGTTCAGCAGGTCGAGTCTTTCGAGAGTTCATCCATCTTCCCGGCTCCGGGCTGGAGGCAGCAGAAGTACACCACCAACGTGAACGGAGCCTTCGTGCTCCAGCCTGCGGCGACGGCGGCCAACCCGGCCTGCGGGGCGGCGCCGGGCGGAGGGGCCAACCTGATGCAGCTGAATGCCTGGGTGGCCACCAACAACGATACCACCATCATCATCACCAAGCCCTTTGATTTCAGCAATAACGGCGGCGTGAATCCGCAGTTTAGCTTTTACATGTACCGCGACAACGGCTTCGCGGGCAACGACGATCACATCCGGATTTACATCAACACGGTTCCTTCCATGAGCGGCGCCACGCTGCTGTCCAATACCCTGGGCTCCAACAAAATGTCGAGGTATTACAACACGGCACCGGCCGCAGTGGCCAACAGCTGGAACCAGTACACCTACGACCTGGCGGCGGCCACCTATACGCAGAAACGTTATTATTTCATCATCATGGGGGTGTGCAAGGACGGGAACAACATTTACATGGACCGCGTGACCACCAATACCTATCCTTCGGCTACGCTGGCCAGCGATGTGAGTTTCAACCTCACCCAGCAGAACGGCGCCTCGGTGGGTACCGGCGTCACCAACCACATGATTGTAGGGATACGCTGCATCATTGCCGGCACCAGCGGCTGCGGCGTGGTGAACGGGGCCCTGTCGACCGCCGTGAAGCTCGACTCCCTGCTGCTGAATACCAACGGCACCACCAACGTCCTGAACATCGACGATGCCAAGATTTATTATACCGGCGGCAGTCCTCTCTTTGATACCACCTATGTGAGTCCTTTCCCGGCCACGGTGGGTACCGACGATTATCCCGCCCGGCGCTACGGGCAGACCATTGCCGTGCCGGGTACCAACCTGGATTTCATCAATGCGGCAACCTCCTGCTTTTACCTCGAATACGATACCACCTATTTCTGGCTCACCTACGACATCAAAGTCGGCGCCACGGGGGGTAACTTCGTGGATGCCGACCTGCGCGGAGCCGCGGTAGGGGGCACGGCGGGTACCTGTCCTTCTCCCGGCGGAACGGGCATTCCGGTGACCCCGGATCCGGGCGGTTTCTCGCTCACCGGTGCCAGCCAGATCGATCTGCCGTATTGCGTAGGTACCTATACGGTAGGAACGTCCTGGCTGAACGGTTCCTATACCAACAACGACTATGTGCAATCCGTCATTCTGAACGGAGCGCTGGGCACCTCCATCAATACGAATTTCGGCGCCACCAACAACAACACCGGCCTGCCCTCCAACCTGCCCTGCCTCGTGAGCAACGGAGGTCCCGGCTGTGATTTCACGGCGCATCCGCCCGATTACGAATTGTGGCCATCCATCCCCGGTCGCACCGTGGTGCTGACACAGAACACCGCCTATACCATCACGGTACAGGCCGGCACCTGGTTCTCCAGCAACAACATCGCCGTGTTCATCGATTACAACCGCGACGGCGACTTTGCCGACGCCGGTGAAAAACTGGGCCAGGTGAACCTGGTGGCCAACCAAAGCATGGGCATCAACTTCACGGTGCCGGCCGCCGGCTACACCGGCGTCACCCGCATGCGGGTGCGGGAGGTGTATGCCTCTTCCAACATCGATCCCTGTACACAGTACACCTACGGTGAAACGGAAGACTTCGGCATCATCATTTCGCCGAGTTGTCCGGTGGGCTACAAACTCTGGCTGGGCAATACCAACGACTGGAACAATCCCGGCAACTGGTGCGGCGGTGTGCCCACCATCCTGGACGACGCCGTCATCAGCCGCGCACAGGTGTTCCCGCCGGTAGGCAACCCGACACGTCCCTATTTCCCGCCCACCATCAAGTCGAACATCCTGGCCAATGCCAACAACCTCACCATTTCCAACCTGGATTCGCTGATCATCAATGCGCCGACGCCTTCCACCAATTCGCTGAAGGTGCGCAGAGACCTCACCAACAACGGCCGCATCGAAGTGATCAGTTCCTACACCAACAACGTGACCTACAGCGCGGGTACCCTCGTGAACAACATCTATACGCCTTTTAAGACACAGAGTACCGATGCCCGTTCGCAGATCATTTACTCGGCGGCGGAGCTGACCCTGGCCGGACTCATCAACGGCGACCGGATCAGCGGCATTCAGTTTAACGTCTCCTTCAAGGGCAGCGCGTCTCCCTTCACGGGCTTCACGGTGGGCTATGCCCTGGTGCCTTTCACCCAGCACGCCTCCAATGCCCCCTATGCCGGCGCCCTGACCAACATCTTCGGTCCGGTGGCCTTCAGCACGGTGGCGGGTGTGAACACCCTCAACCTCAGTACCCCCATTGTGTGGGACGGCTCCAGCAGCATCCTGATCCAGTACTGTTTCGACAACGTATCCAACAACGGATCCAACGACGACCGGATCAACATCACCCAAACCACAGGGATCAAGTCTACGCTGATCCTCTCCACCACCACCAACGCGGCTTCCGGCTGCGCCCTGGTGCCTGGCAGCGGTGTATCGGATAACTTCTTCAGCGCCCTGGCTTCTTACCGTCCTAACTTCACCTTCCTCATCGACCGTCCCTACGGCCAGGCCATCGTAACGGTGCAGGAAGACTGGATCAACAACGCCACCTTCGTGGCCGGCAACAGCAGGGTGGTGATGGACAGCGTGGTGGCCCAGACCATCGGCGGTACCCAGAACACCACCTTCACCGAACTGCAGCTCAACAAGGGCGCCGCCACGCAAACGGTGACGCAGCTCCGCAATATCCTCGTTGATTCATCGCTGATCCTCAACCAGGGATCGCTCGTGATGAATGCCTATACCCTGACGATCAACAACCCGGCGGTTTCCGGCGGTACCATCCTGGCCCCTACCGGACCTCTCACGCGCACCAACGGTTTCCTCGTCAGCGAGAACGCCGCGTCCACGGTAATCTGGAAAAATATAGCAAGCACCGGATGGAGAAACATTCCTTTCGGAAGCAATGCCACCGCTCCGGTTTACATTCCCTATTCAGTGACCCTGAAATCGGGTACACTGGGCGACTTTGCGGTGTCAACCTATTATGCGGCCGGCAACCTGCCCTGGCCTCCGGGGGTGACCCATTTCAACCCGGCCTCCGGTGCAGGCAACAATGCAGCGGCGGCGGTGGATCGTTTCTGGATGGTGAGCAAGACCGGCGCGAATCCTGTAGTGGACCTGACCTTCCGGTTTACGAACAGCGGTGGGTTGATAGAAAGACCGGTCGGGATGAGTGGCATCAACCCCGGCAGAGCCCAGCCCTGGAGAACCCAGCTGACCAACAATGCCTGGATACGCTTAATCAATCCGTATACTACCTTGACCTATACGCAGAATTATGGTCTTCTTGGTGCCTATGATTCCGTACGTGTGGTGTCCTTCGACTGGCCCACACTGCCGGTGGGTCCTGCACCCTACAATGCCCCATCCGGACCTTTAGGAAACTCAAATCCCTGGTCCATCGCGCTCAACAATACCCCCCTCCCCGTGGAACTCCTCAACTTCGACGCGGAAGTGGTGAACAAAAAGGTGCGCCTCTCCTGGACCACCGCCTCGGAGATCAACAACGATTACTTCACCGTGGAGCGTGCCGGCAAGGACCTGGATCAGTTTGATTTCATTGCCCAGGTAAATTCCTACCTGAACAACAGCACGGTGCAGCTGAACTACGAAGCCTGGGACGAGCAGCCGCTGCAGGGATTGCAGTATTACCGCCTCAAGCAAACCGACCTCGACGGGGAGTTCAGCTATTCGGACCTGCGCCCGGTGTATTTCGGCGAAAGCAAGAGTTTTGAGATTACCAATGTGTACGGTCATACCCAAAACAACGGGCAATTCCAGGTAGAGTTCCTCTACGATTCAGAGTTGCCGCTCAGCGTCCTCATCACCGACGCCACGGGCCG
>JAEUTF010000144.1 GCA_016788185.1 Bacteroidia bacterium
TTGTTGGCCAGTTTACGATCGAGCTGAAGTTCCATGTTGCCGGTCCCTTTGAATTCTTCGAAGATGACTTCGTCCATCTTTGAACCGGTATCAATCAGCGCGGTGGCAAGGATGGTGAGTGAACCCCCGTTTTCAATTTTACGGGCTGCTCCGAAGAAACGCTTTGGTTTTTGAAGCGCGTTCGCTTCCACACCCCCGGAAAGTACTTTGCCGGAGGCGGGTGCAACCGTATTGTAGGCGCGGGCCAATCGTGTGATGGAATCGAGCAGGATGCATACATCGTGTCCGCATTCAACCAGGCGCTTCGCCTTTTCCAGTACAATGTTGGCAATGCGTACATGGCGGTCGGCCGGCTCATCAAAAGTGGAAGAAACCACTTCGGCCTTTACACTTCTTGACATGTCCGTTACTTCTTCCGGTCTTTCGTCAATCAGGAGGATGATCAGGTATACTTCAGGATGATTGGCGGCAATGGCATTGGCCACTTCTTTCAGCAACACCGTTTTTCCGGTTTTGGGCTGTGCCACGATGAGCCCGCGTTGTCCTTTTCCAATGGGTGTGAACATGTCCATGACCCGTGTAGAGTAATTCGACATGCCGTACACAAGGTTGAATTTTTCATGGGCAAAAAGCGGAGTAAGGAAATCAAAGGGAACCCGGTCGCGTACGATTTCAGGTGTGAGACCATTGATACTGTCAATCCTGACGAGTGGGAAATATTTTTCACCTTCTTTGGGTGCGCGCACTACGCAGCGAACCGTATCACCGGGTTTTAATCCGTATTGTTTGATCTGAACCTGGGTCACCAGAATGTCATCCGGAGAAGGAAGGTAATTGTAATCGGATGATCGAAGGAATCCCATCCCTTCCGGCATCACTTCAAGAACACCTTCGGAGATGATGGCATTGCCAAAGTCAAAGGCCGGCTCTGTGGTCGTGGTGCCAATGCGGCGTTCCCGGACAGCGAATTCCCTGGGGGGTGGATTTTGTACCGGCGTTTCGCGGGGCATAACGCGTACCGGTTCAGCGGCTTTCTCGGCTGCTGGGGTATACTGTTCTTCAGCAGTGTTCTGCTGGGCCGGCTCCGCCGGGGCTTTCCTGGAAACCTTTTCAGTTCCCAGTGAATGGGGCTGATACACCACAGTGCCCGCCGCTTTTTCCATTTCCTCTTCGCCGCGTTGCGGAATAATCCGTTGCCGTTTGGGTCGGTTGTCGGCTGCTTCAGAGGCGGCAGAAACAGGTGCTGGAGGAGACGGAACGGCTGCCCGGGTCTTTTCGGGGGCAGGTTCAGCCTTTGGGGCTGGTTTTTCCTTGGCTTTGGAGGTACTCCTGGCCTTTTTTGCGGGTTCCGCTTTGACGGGCAGGTCTATGCCCAGCGCGTCAAAATCAATTTCAGGATTTAAAGCCTGGTGATCGAGGATCTTGTAGACCAGATCCTGTTTTTTCAGGTGATCAAAATTATCAATACTCAGTTTCCGGGCAATATCTTTCAATTCCGGAAGGAGCTTTTCATTCAGTTGAATGATGTCAAACATTTAAATAAGAATATAGGGTTAATATGACAATGCATAAAACCTGAGTAAATCAGGTGTGATTCTAGGGAAGGAGGGTTCTGGGGGATACCGGTGAATTATACCGGTTGGACTCTGGAACAGGGATCAAAAATTGCATCGATATGCAATTACAAGGCAATATTAGGGCTTTTACGTCAAACCGGCAAATATTGTTCCCTATTATTTGTCTGTTTTTTATCAACAGGCGAATGTCCATCTTTGCAGAACAATCTGCATCCCGATCATGATTCAGCGTATTCAGTCCGTGTACTTGATTTTGGTGGCCCTTGCGGGCATCCTGATGTATTTCTTTCCGGTGGTGAGCCTGGTCCCCTCCGGAGCCGAAGCGGAGCCGGTCATTTACCATCTTTCGGCCCTGAAAGTGGAAACCTTGCTGAACGGTTCCTCGAGCCTTCTGATGAGGTACTGGCCCATGGTGCTGCTGAATGCCCTGGTGATCGCATTCGCAGCGCTGGTGGTGATGCAGTATAAAAACAGGAAGAAACAGATCACCTATACCCACATGTTGCTCCTGCTGGTTCTGGCTCAGATCGTGATGATCATTTACGATGTCGACCTCTTGCTGAAGGTAGCGGGTGGAGCGCACATGATTTCATACAATGCCTTTAGTATCCTTCCGCTGCTGCAGATTCTGTTCACGCGTCTGGCCACCTCGGCCATTAAGAAGGATGAAGATCTGGTTCGTTCAGCCGACCGTTTGCGCTGATATATTCTTCCTTTCCTTTTCAATGACATCCACCGATTCCATTCTGCCGTCCTGAATCCGGAAGCGGACCATGGTGCGTACTTTGTGAAAGCCATGCGTGCCGGCCGCACCCGGGTTCATGTGCAGGTGCTGATGCAAAGGATCTCTCACTATTTTCAGAAGATGACTGTGTCCGCAGATGAAAACCCGCGGAGCATATTTTGCAAGGAGTTCTTTGGCTCTCGGCTTGTATCGGCCGGGTACTCCGGCAATGTGCAGCATCAGCACCGAAAGACCTTCCGTTTCAAAGTGCAGGTACTCCGGAAAGCTCATCCGGGTAAGGTGGTCATCAATGTTTCCGTGTATGGCCTTTAGCGGACGAAGTTTTTGAAGCTGGTCGCTTACCTGAAGATTTCCGATATCTCCTGCATGCCAGACTTCATCGGCTTCTTCCGCATGGCTAAGAATAAAATCATCGAGGCAGCCGTGGGTGTCGGAGAGCAGTAAAATTTTCTTCATGGTAAAATGACCGGGGTATGCTTGCCCGAAAGGGCCTTTAGATTATATGTTTTCCACCATGGTGGATTCCACCCAACCCACGTTGCCATTGGCTATCCTTATTTTCTTCCAGCCTGGCAATTCATCGGTCACTTCAATCTTCGTTCCTTCGTGCAGCATAAAGAGGTTGGTACTGCCGGCGTCGGGTGAACTCTTGATATACGCGGTGGGCTGCAGCACCACGGCACCGTGATTTTCATGGATCAGATGGTGCGATGAATACGACACGAAATAAAGTACTGCAGCCAGAACGGTGAGGTTTATGCCGGCCAGGAAGGCGTTCCGCTTCAACGCGACGGTACGTGCAAAGAGGTACATGGATCCGGCGGCCGCAGCGAGCCAGAAAACGGATAGGGCAAGGATACTCCAGGTGCCCGGCGACAGAAGGTTTAAAAAGGATTGCCACCAGCGCTGGTAAAAGAGCAGGGGGATAGGTTCTATTTTATCCACCGTACTGGAGTAGGCGATACGCAGGTTGAAGAGGATGTCTTCGTCCGTCGGGTTGAGGGCTTTGGCACGCTCATAGTTCAGGATGGCTTCGGCCATCTTTCCCTGCTTGAAAAAACAATTCCCAAGGTTATAAAACAGGATATAGGACGTTTCGTTCTGACGAAGCATGGTGGCGTACAGACGGCCGGCTTCCTCAAATTTCTTTTCACGGTAAAGCAGGTTCGCCTTTTCAAAAGCAGACTCCGCTCCGGCCATCAGTGCAGAACTGAACAGCAGGCTTAAAATCGCGCACAGAAATACTGATTTCAGGTTCTTCATCATGATTTGATGCTGCTTTCGATTTCAGTGATCACGTTGACGGCATTTTCATAGATCGATGCGGCATTGAGTCCGGTCGCCAGTCCTCCGTAGCGGGCCATCTCACAGTCATCGATATTTTTGAAAAACTGATGGACAAGATCATCGCTCAGGCGCTTTTCACGCAGGGTTTCACCCGCCTTTTCCCTGCTCATTTCGGAAAGAGGGATGGAGAATTTATCACCCAGGTATCCCATCAGTGCTTTGTGGGTTTCTTCAAATACCAGTTGCGGCTGATGACTGCCAAGATGTTTTTTGGCGAGGGCGAGCCGCTTCTGTGCAACAGACGTGGCATTGCGACTCCGGAGCAAACCCGTGTTTTCTGCCATTTTACTTTGTTGCCGTACCCTGAAAGCCAGACCGGCAAAGAGCAGCACCGGACTAATGCTCAGGGCATAGAAAAGGGGAGATCCGTAAAAGGTATTCAAGCGTGTATCAAATTCGGGGGTACCCACCTTGATGTAGCGGATATCGTTGCCCAACAAACGAAATTCACTTTTCTCCGCAGGACCTGCATTGACGCTCGCCATGGCGCCGGTCCCTTTGCCCACTTTCACCGCGAAGGGCCCCGCCTTTTTGGTGACATACTGCTTTTTGGAAAGATCGAAATAAGAGAAGGAGATAGCCGGAATTTCATATTCTCCTTCATGACGCGGAATGAGAAGGTATTCGAAGGTCTTACTGCCGTTGACGCCGGATACCGAAGCTTTGAAATTCTCATTCACTTTCGGATCATAGCTTTCAAGGTCCTGGGGGAACTCAATTTCGGGGATGTCGGCCAGTTTTAAATTTCCGTTGCCTGAGATTTTTATTTTCAGGTTGATAGCTTCATTGGCTTTTGTTTGCGACTTATCCAGTTTCGCTTCGAAATTCAGCTGACCCACCGCACCGCTGAAATCGGCAGGAGCATTGCCGGGAAGATCATACACTTTTATTTTCACCGGTTCACTCTTGAAAGCGTATTTCACATCTTTCACGCCGCCCATACCAAAAAACGGATCATCGAAAATACTGAAAGGGTCGCGGGAACGCTGGTTGTTTACTTTTACCCTGGCCACGCATTCAATTTCCATCGGGTCGATGGTCAGTGTCCCGCTTTGCTGCGGAAATAACACCAGTTTTTTTATTTCCCATACCGTGTACCGGCTTCCGTCCACCACCTCCGAAGAGCGTTCAAGGGTTTGCGGCAATTGAATATCCTGATTCCAGAAACCGTCAAAAGACGGCATTCGGGGTATTGCGAAATCGAGCACGTTAACATTGCTGTACAATTTAAACGTGAGCAATACGCTTTCTCCCTTTAATACCCCTGACTTGCTCAGTACAGCCCTGACAAAAATATTGGAGTTGTTGAGTACGTTTTCCTGGGCCTGTCCTTTTCCTCCTTGCTGGGCCGGAGCCTGACCTTTCACCACGGTTAGTTGAATAACGTTGGAGGCAATACGCTTTCCTTCGTATTCGATGCTGGCCGGTCCGATTTTGAAGGCACCGGTTGTTTTTGGCTGTAAATAATAGGAGAAACTGATGGACTGCGAGAAATTTCCATTGATGAACTGCATGTTCGTGCTCTGGTTGGGGCCGGAGAGCACGTTAAAATCTTTGAGGTCAGGTCCCTGAAAAGACCGTCCGGCCGCGTTAAAGGTAAAGGTGATCTGAAACTGCTCTCCCTGACCTACGGTTGATTTGCTGGCGGTTCCCGCAAGGAAGGGCGTTTGGGCGAAGACCCCCGTTGAAAGGCTGATCAACAGCATCCACAGCAGACCAAACTGCAGGGACTTTTGCCACCGGGTAACGTGTCTCATGATGATCTTTTGAAGGGCTCACAAATTAAACGCATCTGAAATGAAGAATCGTTGAATTTAACCAATCCTTAACGCGTTGTTATTCGAGATAAACTGCCTCCTGACCAGGGCTGAAGTCAACACGGATATGATCCTGTAAGGTGGTGCTGAGCGTAATGCCTACAAAATCGGCTTCTACCGGGTAGCGCTTATGATCGCGGTCTACCAGCAATACCGTCCTGATTTTCCGCATGTCGGCATCTAAAAAAGGTCTTAAACTATACATGAGGGTTTTGCCCGAGTTCAACACATCATCCACCACCACCACCGACTGGTTCTTCAACACTTCCTTGCTGAGTTGCGGACGCATCCTGATTTCTGTCGGATTTTCTTTATCTACTTCTATTTCAATAAGTTTTGTGGGTATAGGGCAAATTTTCGCCAGAGCCTGACAGAGTCTTTCCGCAACGATGTATCCACTTTTGGCGATGCCGGCAATCAGCAGTTCTTTCTGCTCAAAATTGTCTTCGAATATCTGAAAAGCCAGCCGCTCGATTCGTTGCTGGATCTGCCTGCTGTTCAATAAGAGCGTGGTCTTTTGTGTCATAAATTGCTTTACGGCTGATCGTTAGAGTCAGCAGTTTCGGTTTTTAGTCGTCCTGCGCCGGCAAAATATTTTTTATAGTAGGGATCATTGAGGTCACTGATGATCACACCTCTGGAGGTACTGGCATGCACGAATTTGTTATCGCCCAGGTAGAGACCGATGTGTGAAATTCTTCGTTTGTGAATGCGGAAGAAAACCATATCACCCTCCCGGATGTCATGTTTATCGATTTTATGTACCTGCTCAAAAATTTCAGCAGAATTCCGGGCGCCGATGTGTTTACCGTATACCCGGTCAAACAATACGTTCACAAAGCCGGAGCAGTCGATGCCTTTCTCGCAATTTCCGGCAAACTTGTACGGCGTACCCAGCCAGGTTGTGATGGTGTCATACAACATCAGGTTAGCATCCTCTCTTAAAGGAAAACCGATTTCCTGCGAGAGGTACGATTTCCGGTAGGAGGTGATGAGGTCATCTTCCGGATACAGATACGTCACCTTGGGCTGTGCGAAGGCAGCAAAGGCTGTAAAAGAGAGGAAAATGGAAATTTTTTTCATGAACCTCAAAATTAGTTATTCCTGATTTAAGGCCGGATAAGCTCCACGAAGAGCTCTTTTCCGGATCGGGGAGGGATGGAATTTAAACAGGGTTCCATCCTTTCTATGGTGAAATGCCGGCCAAAACAGGCTTCGTATTCTTCTTTACTGCCTCCAAACGGTGGGCCGGCCTGTTCAAAAATACAATTAAATAAAACACCGGCTAGTTTTCCACCCGGAACGATCAGTTCTGCCATCTTTTCGGCATAAAGTGGGCGCATTTCCGGATCAATGGCGCAAAAAAAGGTTTGTTCGAGCACAAGGTCGTAGTGCCCGTGGTGGCTGAAAAAGTCCTCCAGAAGGATGTGCTCTGCCGGAAATCCGGGGTGACTGGTCCGAAAGGCGGTCACGGGCCTCTCCGCAAAGTCGAGCAGGTAAACCTGGCGAAAGCCCTTTTCGTGAAGATAGAGGGCTTCCCAGGCATTCCCGCAGCCAGGGATCAGGATTCTCATGTCCGGGTCGGTCAGTTGATCTATATAATGGGACAGAGGCGTGGACGGATGGCCAATATCCCATCCGGTAGATCCTTCGCGGTACCTGTTGTTCCAATAGGCGGAGTCAAGTGTGATGTCCATGGAATAATTTGGGTTGGGGATGAAATACTTTTAACGAGGATGGCTTAACGTCAACATTTATCGAACGGACTGGCTCCAGACCTTCCCCGTCAATGTGCAAATGTACCGGCCGGTCGGCCCATGCTTTCAGGTTTTTGCATGGCCAGGTGCGCAGGTAGTCGGTATCTTTCAATGTTCCATTGAACATCCGGTAAAACAGGGCCGGCAAGCGATACAAAGGTGGCTTTTTGACCAGTACCAGATCGGTGAGGCCATCGTGCAGGCTTGCTCTTGGGGCGATGATGGCCGCATTTCCAAACTGAGAAGCATTGGCGATCACCAGCATGTGTGCTTCCTGCTCGTGATTTTTCCCGTCTATTTCCAGTCTGAAACGGATAAGCGGGTATCGAAAGTATTCGCCGAGCGCAATGCGGGTATAATTGCTGAGTCCGCGCTTTCCTTCTTTGTTAAATTTCCAGGCCACATAACCATCAAAACCGAAACCGGAAACGTTCACGGCAAATCGTCCGTTAATTTCAAGGCTGTCTATTTTTTCAATACGCGCTCCGGCTAACTGATCCGGAATGTCATTCACCTGCATGGAATAGCCGAGATGGCGGGCCAGTCCGTTTCCGGATCCCGCCGGGATGATTCCCAGAATGGTGTCGGTGTGAACGAGTTTTGATGCCGTTTCGTTTACCGTTCCATCTCCTCCGGCCGCAATCACGGCGTCGTAACCCAGTTGTACCGCCTCTTCGGCCAGTTCTGCGGCATGGCCCGGATACCGTGTGGTATGGACATCAAGTTCATAGCTTTCTTTCAGTTTCGATTGTTCGGCTTTGGCCGCAATTCTTGGGGCAAAACCATGTCCGGCAATCGGGTTGATCAGAATGCGCAGCTTTTTCATTGTTTTACCAGCTGATTGTGGATGAGCCCATGTTGGTATTGTTGAAGGATGGCTTTGAGGAAAACCGTTAAGGTGTCTTCTTCCGGAATATTCATCCCTTTCAGGTTGTGTCGCAGCAGTGAGTCCTTACGGTTAAAAAAGTGCCCGGCTTCATGCCCGTCGTGCTGCAGTACATAAGAGTCTGTAATGATTTCCCAGGTGTTGTTGGCATAATTCAATGACCATCCTTTTTCACCCTCAAAAAGGTTTCTCCCAAAAGCGGAAACGCTTCCCCGGTAGTGAAGCAGGTGAAGGGCGCTCGGGAGTATGTCGGTTTGCTGGGCGGTTTCCGCATGAACAGCGCCCATGCTGGTGTCAGGCATGTAGAAAATAAGCGGGATGTGATAGGCGCCTAAACGGTTGGAGGAATAGGGCGTTCCCGCCGGTCCGCTATGATCGGCGGTGATGATAAACAGGGTGTTTTTATACCAAACCTGCTTTGCCGCTTCCTGAAAAAAAAGCCGCAGGGAAGCATCGGCATACCAGGTGCCTTTTTCCACCGGACTGAGTTCGGCCGGTGCTGCCTGCTGAAAGCCTGCCGGTAACGTGTATGGATGATGCGAAGAGACTGAGAAAAAAATACTGTGAAAAGGTGGTGTCCAGGTGTTCAGGGTTCTGATCATAAAGGAGAAATAAGCATGATCGAATATTCCCCAATGACCATCGTAGTCCGATGGAGGGCCGTCGTATTCATTTCTTCCAAAGTATTTTTGATAACCGGCGAGCTTCGAAAAATTATCAAAGCCCATTGTGCCGTTGTTCCCGCCGTGAAAAAAACCGGAGGTGTACCCGAAGGGCTGCAGCAACCGGGCCAGGCTGTTTATTTTGGAGATGTTGTACGCGGAATTGATAAAAGACTGGTCCATCAGGGCCGGAAACGAAGCCACGATGGCGGGAATGCCTTCGATGGATCTCTTAGCATTGGCAAAGCAATTGGGCCAGCAGGCGCTCACGCTCATCAATGAATCAAGGAAGGGGGTAGTCTTTTTGCCCGGATGGTAAAAGCTGATGTATTCCCATGAAAAACTTTCCATGATGACCAAAATGACATTCTTCGCTTGAAAATTTACGGGAGGATGATGGCTGCGGTGCAGGCGAAAATGTTTTTCCGCCTCCCCCAGGGGCATGAAGGTGGGTTCCTCCAGCAATTGATCGTCCATGGATTTAAGGAGGCAGTAGGGGGTGTTTAACACCAAAGGGATCGAGGAGGAGGGCACCATCTTGGCTGCGGCCTGAATGGATAGCGGCTTCAACTGAAGACCACCTCTGAATCCTATCGTGGTTAAAACCAGCAGCAGCAGGGCCGTTGAAATCCGTAACGGCAGGCTTGGAAACCGGATCGCCTCCTTACTAAACATACTGATGTGCTTTCGGATGCTCTTTTCAGCGTATACCAGCACAATAATGCAAAGGATCCAGGCCAGCAGGAGGTACCAGAAGTCAAGCAGGTATTGCCCGATGTTGTTTCGTACATCATTGCCGGTAGTCACCAGGCTGAACACATCGAAGGTGCTTCTCTTCTGGATGTAGGGATACCAGCCGGCATCCACGAAGTTAAAAAGCAGGGCTATGGAATTGATCAGGATAAAATATGCTGAAACCGAGCCCTGAAACCAGGACGTATAGGAGTACTTTCCGGGGTAAAGATGAACGGCAATGAAAGGGAGATTGATAATGCAAATGGCGGTCAGGTCGTAGCGTAATCCGGCAAGGAATACAGGTATCAACTCACCCGTATAGGTGCCGGGGTTGGTCAGGCCAAATACCAGGCGGCTGATTTGATACAGGAACAAGATTAAAAAAAGCCGTTTCACGAAGGAAATGGGGTGTAGCCAGCGGGTGTCCTGCATACAGCAAAAGTAATTCATCCTGAATTGCCGGATGACTGGCAATGGCATGAAACAAAAAAGGCCGCCTGTTGAAGGCAGCCTTTTTAAAGCATTCGTTACAGTTTAATTTCTTTCAAACCATGCCCGGCAGGAAGCAGTGGAAACCGGTGTGGCGGAGTTGTTCTTGTCCGTGTAGTTGATCACGAAACCTTTGATGTTGTTGACACTTCCAGTACCCTGAAACTCATGGTCTTCAAGAAGTGAGCCGATGTCCAGACCCTGTTGGGTGGGTAAGGTAATGGTACCGTTTCCGTTTACCGTAGCGGTGATGCCGTTATTGCCTGAGTAATCGGCAAATTTATCAAAACCGATGGTGGTGCTGTTGATGGCCGTAACGGTTTGCTGGTAGGTGAATGATACCGCCGAGGCGCCGGATCCACAGGTGTCTTTTACTGTGTACACTTTGGCCAGGGCATTGGTAGAGGCATACACCACTACCTCACGGGTGGCATCGCCTGAATTTCCTGCGGCGTCGCTTACCGAATAGTAGACTTCATAACTACCCGGGATGCGGTTTTCCACCTCGCTGTCATCCACTGAAATGGAACTGGAGATGTCCCCGTCCTCGTTGTCTTCCGCCGTGGCACCCGGATCGTTATAGGTGTCAAGCATTTCCAGTTGAAAAGGATT
>JAEUTF010000151.1 GCA_016788185.1 Bacteroidia bacterium
TGGCATCGGGCAAATATTTTTGATAATTCGTTTCAGATGCTGCTAATGGGCTTTCAGTGTGCCTTTTAGATCCCTGAAGAAACCGAATGTTTCAGAACTTCGAATTCTGCCTAGCTTTGCAGCCTCATGAAAAATTCGCTCATTTTACTCGCCTTTTTATTGCTTTTGGTACACCCGGCACTGGCACAGGAATCTGCATCGGCCGCCAAAGCCACCATCAGTGGTTACATCCGCGACTCCACTTCCGGTGAAGCCTTGATTGGGGCCGCTATTTATATCAAGGAACTGCAGAAAGGAACCAATGCCAATACCTATGGCTTTTATTCTCTTACTTTAGATAAAGGTAATTATTTATTGATAATCAATTTTGTAGGATATAAAGAAAAAGTGCTTCAGTTGGACCTGAGCACCAATAAAAACCTTGACTTCAATCTGGTGCCGAACTTCATTGAAACCAAGGAGGTCACCATTACCGCCGAACGAAAAGACAAAAATGTGCAGAGCACCGACATGGGCAAGGTGGAACTGGAGGTGGAAAAAATCAAGAGTTTACCGGCCTTGCTGGGTGAAGTGGACATTTTGAAAACCATTCAATTGTTACCGGGCGTGCAGGATGCCGGTGAGGGCAACTCGGGCTTTTATGTACGCGGAGGCGGACCCGACCAGAATCTCGTCTTACTGGATGAAGGGGTGGTGTACAATGCCTCGCACCTGTTTGGTTTTTTCTCCGTGTTCAACCCCGATGCCGTTAAAAACATCATCCTGACCAAGGGTGGGATGCCGGCGCAATACGGCGGGCGCCTGGCTTCCGTTCTGGATATTTCCATGAAGGAAGGCAACCAGAAGCAGTACCATGCGGAAGGAGGCCTTGGGTACATCGCGTCGAGGCTCACCCTGGAGGGTCCTATTGTAAAAGACAAAAGTTCCTTTGTGGTCAGCGGCCGCCGTACCTTTATTGATTTGTTTTTGCGGGATCCTTTTATCAGTCCCGAATCCAACCTGGCCGGTAATTCCTACTATTTCTTTGACCTCAATACCAAAATCAATTATACGCTTTCCGGCAAGGACCGCCTGTTTCTGAGCGGCTATTTCGGCCGGGATGTATTCGAATTCAAAAGTGCGGAAACCGGGTTTAAAGTGCGGATTCCCTGGGGCAATGCCACCACCTCGCTGCGCTGGAATCACCTTTTCAACGAGAAACTGTTCATGAACACCTCGCTTATCTTCAGTGATTACAAGTTCGAATTTGGCGCCGTTCAGCAA
Organism: Bacteroidia bacterium; assembly: GCA_016788185.1. Taxonomy (GTDB): domain Bacteria; phylum Bacteroidota; class Bacteroidia; order AKYH767-A; family OLB10; genus JAJTFW01. The sequence continues at coordinate 1,264 of JAEUTF010000151.1, forward strand.
CAATTTGATTTCCGCATTTTTTCCGGTATTCGTGATTACAATGCCAAAATTGATCTCAACTGGTATCCGGATATACGCCACAATGTGAAATTCGGAGGCAATTACATTTACCACCGTTTCACGCCCACCAATGCCTACGCGCGCTCGGGGGATGTGGTGTTCGACCTGGGAAAGGTTACCCGTTTCTTTGCCCACGATGCCGCGGTGTATGTGAATGACGAGTGGGACATCAGTGAGAAACTGAGGGTGAATGCCGGCATGCGCTTCACGTATTTCGCGCATGTGGGTCCTTTTACCCGCTATGTGGAAGACCCTTCCTTTGAAGGGCGCTTTACGGATACCCTCAATTACGGTGAAGGAAAGAAAGTGGCCGATTACCTGAATGCCGAACCGCGCCTGAGCCTGCGTTACGAGCTCAGTAAAAACTCCTCGCTCAAAGCCTCCTACACCCAAAATTACCAGTACATCCACATTGCCTCCTTTGGCTCGGTGAGTCTGCCGACCGATGTATGGGTACCCAGTACCGACAAGGTAAAACCACAGTACGGTGTGCAGTATGCACTGGGCTATTTCCGGAATTTACAGGACAACATGTTTGAGACCTCGGTAGAGGTGTATTACAAGGAGATGAAGAACCAGATCGACTACCGGGAAGGTGCAACGCCCGATCAGGATGTCAGGAACAATCCGGATAATAATTTTGTATTCGGGGAGGGATGGAGTTACGGCGCGGAGTTTTTCCTGAAAAAATCGAGGGGCCGGCTGAACGGATGGATCGGCTATACCTTGTCGTATACCAACCGGAAATTCCCTGATCTGAATTTCGGGAAGACCTTCCCCGCCAAGTACGACCGCCGCCATGATGTGTCCGTGGTCATGACCTATGACTATTCAAAGAAATGGACCTTCGGCATGACCTGGGTGTATGCCACCGGGGATGCCTTGACGCTTCCTTCCGACCGCTTCTTTATGTCGGCCGGTCCGCCCGTCAGCATCGAACAGAACGGAGAACTCGGGGTCAACAATAATTTTTACATCCTGAGCGGCTACAACAAGCGCAATGACTTCCGGCAGAAATCCTATCACCGCCTGGATTTTTCAGCCACCCTCCGCAGCCAGAAGCAAAAGAAATTCAAAAGCGAATGGGTCTTCGCCGTGTACAACATGTACGGAAGACAAAATCCCTATTTCATCTATTTCGATGTGCAGGGCAACAGCCAGGACGGAAACCAGAAGGTGCAGGCCAAGCAGGTTTCGCTCTTCAGCATCATCCCGTCGGTAACCTATAATTTTAAATTCTGATTTATGAAAAAGCTCCTCTTTATCCTGGCCGGCGCACTGCTGCTTTCCTCCTGTGAGAAAAATATTACACTGGACCTTCCCGCCTCCGAAAACAAAGTGGTGGTGGAAGGCTATGTGGAAGCCGGTCTTCCACCGTACATCATTCTCAGCCGCACCGAAGGGTATTTTGATCCCATCGGTCAGAGTACGCTGAACAACCTGCCGCTGAGAGGCGCCCGGGTGTACATCAGCAATGGTCCCGATACCGTACTGCTGACGGAAATTGATACCTCCATCGACGGCGTCAGCATCGGAGGCTTTTATGTGGCCCTCGACAGCGTGTCGCTGGCCCCCACCATGCTGGGAATACCCGGCACCACCTACACGCTGCGTATCATCACCCCAAAGGGAGAAAGCCTCAGTGCGGAAGCCAAACTCCATCATCCCGTGGGTCTGGACAGTACCTGGTTTAAAGTACAGGAAAACCTCGACAGCCTGGGCTACGCCTGGGCCACCTTGTCCGACCCCGACACCATCGGAAATCATTACCGCTGGTTCGCAAAGCGACTGAACGAAGATGACTTTTTCATCCCGCCTATCGGCTCCTCTTTTGAAGATAAATTCATCAATGGCCAGACCTTTGACTTCGCCTATAACCGTGGCGCCATCCAGAACTCGGAGGCCGAGGAAGATCAGAACGAAGAAGCCGGGCTTTTTAAGCGCGGCGATACCGTCGTGGTCAAATTCTGCTCCGTTGACCGGGCCACCTTTGAGTTCTGGAGAGATGCCGAAAACCAATTGTCGAGCAATGGCAGTCCTTTTGCCGTTCCCTCCAACATCAAATCGAACATCAGCGGCGGAAGAGGATTATTTGCAACTTATACAGCCACTTACGATACTATCATTGCGAATTAAGATCCTGACAAGGAGGGTGATGGGTCCGGTCCGGTGGATCTGATCCGGGTTGAATCAGGGGAGATTTTTTTCAGGGTGCGGGACAGCGATCAGGTATACTTTTCCTAGATTTGATCGCACATTTAGTCTCCAAACCAAGCACTCAATCCCCTGCCTTATGTGGAATAAACTGATCAGCCTGACGCTGGCTGTTGCGATCTTGCTCTTAACGAACGGATGCGCTTCTGTTCTCAACGGAAGAACACAAACTGTAATGGTAAAAACCGGCGCTTCCGATGCCGTGGTCTATGTCAACGACCAGCGGCAAGGTTCCGGATCGATGGTGCGTACCAGAATGGCCCGTGACTTTAATCCAAAACAGATTAAAGTGGAGCGCCCCGGCTATAAACCGGAATACGCGGTACACCGTCAGACCAAGAAATCCTGGCTGTACATCGTTTCCTGGATTCCTTTTGGTGTTTTTTATCTTTTACCGCCCTTGCTGGACCGCGGACCCAAGGCTTACAATTACACGTCAGAAACCGGCTTAAGTACCCACCGCAAGGTGAACTCCAAAGCCTCGGATCAGAAATACATGGTGCTGAAAAACGTGAATTTTGACGTGAAGGGAGAGGATTTTATCATTGAGAAAATCGATTTCAAACGCTTCAAAAAAGGGAAGTCGAGCAAATCCGGCGACCAGACCAATCTGAATGAAGATATCAAAGTGGACAACAGTATTTTTTCCAATGCCCTGAACGCGGCACTTTTTGAAACCGGTTTCATTGATACAAGCGGCTCTATCCTTAAATCAAGGACCAACAATACCTACGTGAATGCCCGGGTCAGTAAGATGAAGTTCATCACCATCACCTCGTACAAGGGCTATTACAACCGCAGCCTGATTTGTGAAACCACCATCGACTGGGAATTTATGGACAAGTATAGCCAGGTAAAGGTAAAGAAGACCAGCACAGCCAAATCCGGCGAGTTTTGTGAGTATGCCAATGTCTTGTCGTCCAAGAATGATGAGGATAAGTTGAATGTCATCCAGCGTGCAGTGCAGGATGCCATCACCAATTCATTTTATGAGGTGATCGATCAGAGCGCTACCAGGGAATGGCTGAAAGTGAGCAGCGATTCGGCCGGTATGGTCAGGTATGAACCCTTGCAGATCCAGCGCGGCAACGTCGCCAGGGACATGAAAAGCAGTATCGAGGCCACCACGGTCATCCTGACCGACAAGGGACATGGCTCCGGCTGCGTGGTCGGCACCGAAGGATACGTGGTCACCAGTTTTCATGTGATTGCCGGCGTGGACAGCGCCATCAAAGTGGCTTTTAAGGACGGTGACACCGCCATTGCGACGGTAATACGCAGCAGTGAGTATGCCGACCTGGCCCTGCTGAAGGTGAAGAAGACCTGCAAGTTCGCCTTTATGGTCAGTCAGAAGCCCGATTTTGAAGTGGCGGACGAAGTTTTTGCGATCGGCACACCGGCTTCGGTTGAACTCGGGCAAACCGTTTCCAAAGGAATCGTATCGGGCCTCCGGAAAGAGGATGCAGG
>JAEUTF010000167.1 GCA_016788185.1 Bacteroidia bacterium
GCAACCCGATTCCGTTTTCCGTCTTAACCTCAGCCGTCAAAAAAGAAAGGAGGTCCCGGCCGAGATCAGGGCATTTAAAAATCTGCAGGTATTGAATTTATCGAAGAATAACCTGCGGGATTTACCGGAGTGGATCGGTGAATTTCAGCGTTTGCAATACCTCGACCTGAGCAATAATAAATTAAAGGAGTTGCCACCCGGCATCGGCCAGTGCAGGAACTTGTTGTTCATCGGCCTTAACCGGAACCTCATTGAAACGCTACCCCGTGAAATAGGCCGGCTGGAAGTGCTGGAAGTGCTGGAGATGTGGGACAACGAAGTGCAGGCTCTTCCGGAGGAGATAAAATACCTGCACAACCTGAAGGTGCTGGAATTGCGGGGCATCCTTTTTTCGCAGGCGGAGCAGGATCAGATCCGTTCTCTGCTTCCGGAAGCCGAAATCTATTTCTCTCCCAGCTGCAATTGCAAAAACTGATTTTTAGAAGGAGGTCTCCGCACGCTCCGGCTTTCCTAGCTTCATGCGCATCACTATTTTTAGGGTGGACACCCGGAATTAACAAGGGTGAACTATACATCGTAATTTAAACTCATCCGGCGACTGCACCGGGGTCAGCAAGGAAGGAAAGCAGAGGGAGATGATCCCGCCGCCGGAGGCCCAACGGAATTCCGGAAAGAAAGTGGACGAGAGGAGAGGAGGAGTTGAAGAAACCGCCTGCACACAGAACGGAATAGGATATATCTTCGTGCAGCATTTACGGATTCACAGACATTGACCCAGCCATCCACTCTGTCACCCGGCAAACTTGCCTGGGAAAAACTGAAGAAGCACAAAAGCGCCATGTTTGGCCTTTATGTGATTTGTTTTTCAGTACTGCTGGCACTGGGGTGTTACCTCATCGTCCCCGACAACAGCCCCGACAGCAATACCATGAATTTGCAGCTGAGTCTGCAGGCTCCCGGTACCCGCATCCATTACCTCCGGATACCCCGGCCGCAGGCGGAGCGTGCTACTTTTTTTGAAATACTACGTGGAGGCCGGCCTCCGGCAGCGAAGGAAATCCCGTTGTACGATTGGAAAATACAAGGTGACCGTGTCCATTACCGTGAGTACAGCGGCGATCCCTCCATCCCCGGCGATACCGGTACTGTTGCCTTTTCACAGCTGCATGCATCCGGTGATCAGGCATCCGTCCACGGGATAAAAAATTTCATCCATACAAAAACCTTTTGGCTGGGAAGCGATCGTTTCGGGCGGGATCTCTTCAGCCGTTTGGTGGTGGCTACCCGGGTTTCCCTGTCAGTGGGTCTGATCGCCGTAGCCATTTCATTGCTGATCGGGATCAGTCTCGGTGCGCTGGCCGGTTATTTCAGAGGCTGGGTCGACAAACTCATCCTCTGGGTGATCAATGTCATTTGGTCCATTCCCACCTTGTTGCTGGTGGTGGCCATCACCATGGCCCTGGGAAAAGGCTTTGTGCAGGTTTTTATTGCGGTTGGACTCACGATGTGGGTGGAGGTGGCCAGGCTGGTGCGCGGGCAGTTTTTCTCCTTGCGTGAACAGCAGTATGTGGAGGCAGGACGGGCCCTGGGTTACAGCCATTCCCGAATTATCCTTCGTCATATCCTGCCGAACATCATCGGACCGGTAATTGTGATTGCCGCTTCCAATTTTGCCTCGGCAATTTTGCTCGAAGCCGGACTCAGTTTTTTAGGCATGGGCGCTCAGCCACCCACCCCAAGCTGGGGCATGATGATCAAGGAAAATTATGCGTACATCGTGGTGGATGCCGCCTGGCTGGCGCTCTTTCCGGGGATGGCCATCGCCCTGATGGTGCTGGCCTTTACGCTGCTCGGAAACGGTTTGCGGGATGCCTTTGATACCAGAACCTGATTCGCCCGGATCTTTCAGGAGTGATTTCCATACGGGCAGATCCCCCTGGCCGGAAGTTTTCATCAGAGAATGACCGGCTGGTCAGCCACCGGCTTTAAACGAACAAAGGCCATTCCGGAAGGAATGACCTTTGTCGTAAACAATGAAATAAGATTAAGACAGGTGTTTGTTGACAAGCTTGGTCATTTCAAACATTGAAACCTGATTCTTGCCACCGAAAACTGCTTTCAGTTTGTCGTCAGCGTTGATCATGCGTTTGTTCTTTGCATCCTGAAGTTTGTTCTTCTTGATGTAAGCCCAGATTTTTTTAACTACTTCTGTGCGTGGAACAGAACCGGAACCGATTACTGCGGCAAGAGTAGAGCTGGGTGACATCGCTTTCATGAAAGCTGCATTGGGGGTACGCTTGGTTTTCGCTTTGGCGGCTTTCTTAGGAGCAGCTTTCTTAGCGGCTTTCTTAGGAGCAGCTTTCTTAGCGGCTTTCTTAGGAGCGGCTTTCTTAGTAGCTTTTTTTGGAGCGGCCTTCTTAGCGGCCTTCTTAGCAGGTTTTGCTTTTTTAGTTGCCATTGTTTTTTATTGTTAATGATGTTGAGTGGTGCTAATTTATCTCAGTTCTATTTTAAGAGGAAGCCCCCTCTGAGAATTTATTAACAGGCACAGAGGGGGAAACTGTTGATTTCAGAGGGCGCTCAGAGGGAAATAAAAAAGCAGGATTTTTGTCCTGCTTTTTCAGAGATAAAATAACGGTTTTTCAGAGAGGAAATTACTGTTTTTGATGCCGTGCGAGGAGGAGATTCCAGGCTTCGTTTACCTGCCCCTTTTCTAGCAGGTGATGTGCTGCGAGATGAACAGCCATTGTTAAATTCTCACTGTCGCCCCCGAGGGTGTCGAAGAGTTTTTTTACGTCTTCCCTGCCGGTGAAGGATGAAATCTCTTCCTGTGTGGGCAGGTTCTCGGTGTTACCAAGCAGGCCAAGATCGTTTCCGGTAAGTACCTTGCTGAGCCGGATCTCTTCGGGAAGACGGTCAACACCCATGCCCAGCGTGGTAAGCGGCTTCGGAACTTCAAAGAGTCCGCGGGAAGCCCTGGAGTACCAGTTGCCACCCAATCGTGCAACCTGGTCGATCTTAAAGGGGTCAATGCTGCCCTGTTCACCAAGGACGTCTTCCCGGAGATGCAGAAGCACAATTTCGCACAGCACCAGGTTGGCGGCCCCCCCTCTGACCCCGGTCTGGATGATCTGCCTCACCTTGCATTCGAGTTGAGCAGGGGATTCCCTGACACGGGGTGGTTTTACCATGACCGAATCCTGCATACTGAAACCCGACTTGATGAACTCATTGGTGCCCTTGGGGTATTCGGTGCTGGCCAGCGACATCTGCTGCACCATGTCGTAACTCACTATATTAATGACCACTTCATCCACCTGCCGGACATTTTCAAGCGTATGCTTGGTATGTCCGTCGCGGCCGCGTAAGGCAGGACTGAAGATCACCATGGGAGGGTTGGAGCCAAAGGCATTGAAAAAACTAAAAGGACTCAGGTTGACCAGCCCATCCTTGTCGATGCTGCTCACGAAGGCAATGGGGCGAGGAGCAATGGCGCCCAGCATATAGGCATGCATTTCCTGGGTCTTTATTTCTCTGGGATCAATGGTTCTGAACGACATCGTTGGTTAATTGCTTGATTTCACGTCGCTAAATTCAGAATTATCCTGTATGCAAGCCCTGTTTTTGCTAAAAAGATTGCTATTTTTGCCGACCGTTTGAAGCAAGGCCTGTCCTTCGTCTCCCGAGCGGTCTTTGGCTTACCGTTCTTTGGTTCTTAACAACGAATAAAAACATGAAGGAATGCGGTTTTCCTGCACCGGCAGGTGTCCGCCTTGTTCGCGGTGATGGCGGTGCTTCCCGTCGCTGACCATACAGGAGGATACTCTCTGGCAACGCCCCTGGTAGCTCCTGAACGGATGTAAACCCATCCTGGTCGGACGGGATAAACGCCAGGAGTCTCCGAACCGCAGTTTCATGCATCGTTCTTAACATATTCGCGCATGTGGCGTAATTGGTAGCCGCGCCAGACTTAGGATCTGGTGCCGAGAGGCGTGGGGGTTCGAGTCCCTCCATGCGCACGAAGAAGCAGGGAGGGCGAGAAGTTTATCCCGAATGGAGCGAAGCGAAACTTCGGGAAGTCCCTCCATGCGCACGAAGAAGCAGGGAGGGCGAGAAGTTTATCCCGAATGGAGCGGAGCGAAACTTCGGGAAGTCCCTCCATGCGCACGAAGAAGCAGGGAGGGGGATGACCGTACTGTGCCCCAGGGTAACGGGAAAATGACAGTCGGACTCCGGTTCAGCCGGCAGCCTGATCCGTTCATCCTGCCAGCCCGGAATTCCCGCTGATAATTGTTTAATGTATACAAAAAGATCTTTCCGGGCAGAATTCAGGCGATTTGTTTTTAATCGTTGACGGTTCCGGAGATCATTGACAGAAAATTCCATTTAATATCATGAATATCTTTCAAGAGAACATCGATACGCTGAATGCCGTATTGAAAGTGCAGCTTAAACCCGAGGATTACAAGCCGAGGGTGGATGAAGCCATCCGTAAGTACAAAAAGAAGGTTTCCATGCCCGGTTTCAGGCCGGGTCATGTTCCGGAGAACCTGGTTCGTAAAATGTATGGCAAATCGGTTTTGGCCGACGAACTGAACCGTATTGTGGCCGATTCCGTCGATAAATTCATTTCGGAGAACAACCTGCAGGTGTTGGGCAATCCCATGCCGAAAGCGGAAAATGAAATGGAGATCAACTGGGAGCAGCCTGCTGATTTTGAATTTGCCTTCGACCTGGCGCTCGCGCCTCAGGTTCACCTCAACCTGCCCCCGGCACATACCTT
>JAEUTF010000179.1 GCA_016788185.1 Bacteroidia bacterium
CAACATGTACTCCACCTGCTTCTCATCGTACATGTACTCAGTCCAGAGGTTGGCCTGCGCGCCGAGGATGAACTTTCTTTGTTCCTGAGTCAGAGAATCCGGGACGGGACGAAAGGCATATACTTTTTCGAGCGGGGTGTACCCACCAAAGGCCAATGGCTCCGCAGCCCGCTCTCCCTGGTAATGATCGAAGTAACAATGGCTGCCCGGTGTCATGATGGCATCGTGCCCGGCACGCGCCGCCGCCTTCCCGCCTTCGGTGCCGCGCCAGCTCATCACCGTGGCGTTGGGGGCGAGGCCTCCTTCCAGAATTTCATCCCAGCCAATGATCTTTCGCCCTTTGCTGTTCAGGAACTTCTCAATGCGCTGTATGAAATAGCTCTGCAGTTCATGTTCATCGCGCAGGTTATGGGCATAGCGCGTTTCGTTGCATTTCGGACAGACTTTCCACCTGGTCTTCGGACATTCATCGCCGCCAATGTGAATATAACGCGATGGAAACAACTCCAGCACCTCGGTGAGTACATCCTCCAGAAAAGCAAACGTGGAATCGTTGACACAAAAAACATCGTCAAACACCCCCCAGCCCCTGGCCACTTCCTGCACGGCCCCGGTGCAGGAGAACTGCGGGTAGGCGGCCAGTGCGGCCATGGCATGTCCCGGCATTTCAATTTCGGGAATGACGGTGATCTGACGCAAGGCGGCATACCCGAGCACTTCACGGATATCCTCCTGCGTATAATAACCGCCGTAGCGCAGCGTGTCGTACTGCTGATTGCGGTAGGGTCCTACCATGCTGCCGTTTCGCCAGGCGCCCACTTCCGTGAGTTTAGGATACTTCTTAATTTCGATGCGCCAGCCCTGGTCATCCGTCAGGTGCCAGTGAAAAGTATTCATCTTGTGCAGCGCCAGCAGATCAATGTATCTTTTCACAAATTCCTTTGAAAGAAAATGCCGGCACACATCCAGGTGTACACCGCGGTATGCGAATTCCGGCCGGTCGTGGATACGCAGACAGGGTATTTTATTGTTTCCGGAAACTGCCTGATGAAAGAATTGCAACAGGGTGGAACTTCCGCGCAACAGACCCGCAGGTCCGCCTTCGAGCACGATCTGTTTCTTCGTAACAGTCAGGCTGTACTTCTCCGTGGTATCGGAAGTGACTGAAATGGCCAGGAAGCGCTCCTTCCTGCCCGTCGCTGTAACTATCGGCAAGGTATAGCCGCAGGCTTCTTTCAGCCAGGCATTGAAAACGGCGGCCGCACCGGTGGCATGAGGCCCGTTGGCAAGGATCTTTACCTGCGGACTCACCGGAAAGTATCCGCCGGTATACTGCAGGTGGTTGGGCAGCGGTACCAGGGCCGGTTGTTCCGTAGCACCCGATTCTGCGGAGAGGAGGAGCAGAAAGAAGAGTATCAGGTAGTGCATACTTGTTTTCATGGACCCGGGTGAATCGTGCAACAGGTGTTTTCCGCTACGGTGGACAGATGCCCTTGAATCATCCTGCCTCCTGCATTATTGTCTTTCCGGGTGAACATCATGACCAGTTCCGGACTCCGTGTTTCAGTGTGAAGCCGCTTTATCATAATGAATGCCACGTGCAGCGAGGAGGTGTTTCGCGCGCCAGCCATAAAAGGCCAGGTAGGCGAAACAGAACACGCCCACCACATAACTCATGCGGATTCCCAACAGCTGATCCCCGGCGAGCCAACCCTGTAGCAGGCTGATGAATCCTCCACCCATGATCATCATGATGAGAAATCCGGAACCTTCGTTGGTATGTTTCCCAAGACCGGCTATGGCCAGCGTGAAGATACAGGGCCAAAGCGTGGAACAGAAAAGTCCCACGCTGATGAAGGCATAAACACTGGTGAGTCCGTCGGTGAGCATGCCTATGACCAAAGCGCTGATGCCGCAGAGAGAGAAAATAATCAATTGCCGGGCGGGATTTCCCTTGCTCATCAGGTCGGCGACGATGATTACTAAAATTACAAACACGTATACATAGAAGGGGGTCAGGTCGTGCCGGGCGATGTGGTTGGCGAAAAGAAAAACACCGAAGGCCGCATACGGCAATATAAAGTTAAGGAAGGTACGAACATTCCGCTTCAGGTCGAACGCGCCGACCGCCCCGGTCCAGCGGCCGATCATCAGGCTGGCCCAGAAGAGCGATACATAGGGCGCTATATCAGAGGTAGGCGTTTGCAGGTACACCCGCATGTACTCGGGCAGGTTGGAGGCGGTTGACACTTCCACCCCCACATAGAGAAAGATGGCAATCATCCCCATCCATAGCTGTGGAAAGGCCAGAGCCGAACGGGCATCGGTTCCCTTGTCCTGTCCCTGAGGAACATGGTCCTCGTGCGCGATCTGGTTGGGCAGTGAAGAGAATTTAAACAGCAAGGCTACAATGAGGAAGGCGGCTCCCAATACGAGGTAAGGTCCTTTCACCGCAGAAAGCGATTCGAGGCCGGCGCCGGGCGCCAGGGATCCGAAAATCGCGAAGCTCACGATGACCGGACCAATGGTAGTGCCGATGTTGTTGATGCCGCCGGCCAGGCTGAGGCGCTGCGCTCCTTTCTTCGGATCGCCGATGGTGATGGCCATGGGATTGGCGGCCGTTTGCTGAAGTGAAAATCCAAGCCCGACAATGAACAATCCTGTGATCATCAGGGGAAAGGAAGACGTTTCGGCAGCCGGATAAAACAAGAGGGTGCCCAGGGCAGAAATCACGAGGCCCAGGGCAATGCCATTCTTGTAGCCCATGCGGTTGAGCAGGTCGCCCCCGGTGGCTTTCGACAAAAAGTAATAAATCAGTGAACCTACGGTATAGGCCACATAAAAGGCGAAGGAAATCATCTGGCTTTGCCATTGCTCAAGGTTCAGCTTTTCCTTAAACACCGGAATCAGGATATCGTTACTGGCGGCTACAAATCCCCAGAAGAAAAAAACGGAGATCAGGATCGGTAGTGCAGCGTGCGAGGAGGAGGTGGACTTCATAGGCTTGCTTGGGCTGATGAAAATAGGGAAAAAGAAGGAAATGCTGTTCAGCGCGGATGGCTATGGTTTGAAGGCCATCGGTCAATCCTCTAAAAAGCCTTCGTCGTCGTGGGTCTTCGATGAGCCTTCCACCAAACGGTTGATTTCACTCAGTTCCGTTTCCGTTAAATCCCTCCATTTGCCGGGGGGAATGTCGAGTGAGATGTTCATGATACGCATACGTCGGAGCCGGGTCACCTCATAGCCGAGGTACTCACACATCCTACGAATCTGCCGGTTGAGTCCCTGGGTGAGGATGATGCGAAAAACAAAACGGCCTTTCTGCTCCACCAGACATTTCCGAGTTACCGTACCCAGGATGGGAATACCGGAGGCCATGCGTTCAATGAAGGCGTCTGTAATGGGGCGGTCCACGGTCACCAGGTATTCTTTTTCGTGATTGTTCCTGGCTCTGAGGATTTTGTTCACAATATCTCCGTCGTTGGTCATCAGGATGAGTCCTTCGCTGGCTTTGTCAAGCCGGCCGACGGGAAAAATGCGTCGGGGATGATTGATGTAATCCACAATATTATTTTTCTCCACCCGCGTATCGGTGGTGCAAACAATGCCCACGGGTTTGTTGAAAGCCAGGTACACTGGCTTTTCACTGGGCGGGGGGATGTGCTGGCCGTTCACACGCACCTCGTCACCCGGCCCGACTTTGGTGCCCATCTCAGCCACTTTCCCGTTGATCGTCACGCGCCCTTCGCTGATCAACTGGTCAGCCGCACGGCGGGAGCAAAAGCCGGCCTCGCTGAGGTATTTATTGATGCGGGTGAGTTGTTCCAAGGAGCATGGGACCTTGCGGGCAAATATAATCAATGTGAAATTCAATGCTGTTCGTGTCGCCTGCTGCAGGAAGATCCATATCCCATGCTTCCATTCAAAAAGCCTTGATCCTTTGTGAAGTACGCTCGACCCTCACCGGTTCTGTGCCGATAAGCTTGATACAAGCAGCTGATTTTTATGCAGCACTGGGTGAGGTGCGAGGAGAAAGGCTAGAGTAAAACAGGATGATTCAGCGCCTCCGGCAGGGTTTTCCTTCAGAGTGAAAAAACAGATTCTTATCATAAGAAATTCTTCTCTCCCCGGTATGAAAAACGGCGCAGACGGTGTATCTTTGCGGCCATAAACAAACCAGGAAAATGATGTTACGTGTCGTCACCGTATGCCTATTGCTCGCTGTCATGTCAACGGGCTGTATCAGCCGCAAAAAGTACAATGAACAGGTATCGAAATACAATACGCTGAAAGCGGATTACGATACCACCGAAAGCAACCTCCAGCGTTGTCTGTCTGAAAAAGACCAGAAACTGCAGGACCTGCAAAAGCTTGAAAAAGAAATGGCAGAGCTTAAAGCCAACAGCACCACCATGCTGAAACAGCTCAGCGATATGTCGGTGATCAATTCCACGCAGGCGGAAAGCATCCGCAGGTCGCTCGAAAACATCAACTCGAAAGACGTTTATATCAAAGACCTGCAGATGGCCATGGCCCGCAAAGATTCATTGAATCTGGCCCTGGTGATGAACCTCAAAGGCGCCCTGAAGGATGTGAACGATGAGGACATCAACA
>JAEUTF010000197.1 GCA_016788185.1 Bacteroidia bacterium
CTTGTACACTTTTGATTGCCTGTACAGGTAATCGACGGATTGTTCCGCTTCCGCCAGGATTTTATAGAGATACCGTACTTCTCCATCACCATGACCGTCGTGGTACATGCGGCTCAAGCCTTCCATCATACTTCCGGACAAAGCCTTCTTCATCCGGTCAGGATTTCTCAAGGAAAGTCCGTTCACCTCCTCTCCCTTTAAAGCCAGACTCAGGCTGTCATCCAGTTCAAGAGCATGGTGCGGCAATTCACCCCCCTTGCAGGTATGATCAAGGTATCGCCCGAGCCAGCCCGTTTGTACAATTTCCATGCTCCCGCTTCCACTCTGCCAGATATCCATTGATCTGAAATGGGAACGGTCCGGATTCGGATAGCCTACCCCGTTAACTATGCACAGCTCTCCATCGTCAAAAACCGGCCGTAGTGCTTCCAGAGCCGGATGGAGTCCGGTTTCATCGTTCAGCCGAATGACTTCCATCGCGTCAAGGGCCAGTCCCGGCCGATGGCGGTAGTACAGGTCATTGGTATAGGGAATCACCGTGTTCAGTCCATCGTTTCCTCCCGACAACTGAACCACCACCAGGATGCGTGGTCGATCGTCCGGGACTCCGGCCGCTGAAACAGGAACGAGGAACCTGGGCAGCCAGCAGGACGCCGAGGCGATGGATCCCAACTCAATGAATTTTCTTCTGGTGATTTTTTCCATTTCAGCAAACCTGGTACTCGGGCAATGTACTTACATAAAGCACGGCCTCCTTCCTCCTGCTTTTTTCATCGACTCCGGACAGGTACTCTTTACCGCGTTTTAAAAGCTCTGCACCCGGCCCTACTGCCAACATGAACGAAGCCAGGTGCGTGAACAGATCATCCGTAGTCCATGCATCATATCTCCGGTAGAAGGCATTCCAGTCGGCCTTGCTTTTAAATCGTCCTTCTGTCTGACTCTCCCGGAAGGAATCGTTCGCATCGCCGGAATCCTTTATAACCAAATCAGGCAGGTTGTTATCCAGCAGCACCCTGCTGAGCCGCAGCCTGAGTGAAAGCGTGGAATGATCAATCCAGGCTCTGCCAGGAGGCCAGCCCGCCACATTCGGAGGATTGAACAATACCTGTCCGAGTAATTTCTGAAATCCAATCGCCACATTGTGGTTGGCAAAGCTCACCTTAAAGTCGCGAATCAGCGGAATCATCAGCTCGACCGGGGATTTAATCAGTGCGCCTTTATATTTTGCCGCATAGAACCAGTCAGACAGAAATACCGATTTCAGTAACTCCCGGATATCGTATCCCTTCTTGTAAAAATCATCAGCGAGCAATCTTATCTTATCCTCATCGGCTTGTAAACTGACAAAGTGCTTCCAGAATTTGCGTACCAGGTACACCGCTGTTTGCTTCTGCTCCAACACATGCGCCAGTACATCCTCCCCGCTCAATCGCCCCTTTTTTCCCAACACTTCTTTCCATCCATCATCGTGTTGTCCTGCCCTGAACGCAAAAACCCCTTCTCTATTAAAACTCCATCCCGTAAACGCACGGGCCGTTTCAGCCACATCTTTCTCCGTGTAATTCCCTCTTCCCATGGTAAACAATTCCAGAAGTTCCCTGGCAAAATTTTCATTCGGATGCGCTTTCCTGTTCTGCTGGTTATTGAGAAACTGCAACATGGCCGGCGACCTGGAAACACCCCTCAACAGGTCACCGAAATTACCGAGTGCGTGTTCACGGATAAGGTTGTTCAGATGCAGCGCGAAGACCGGATTGCCGGTTCTGCAGGAAAAATGATTCGCCCAAAAAAGGGTCATTCTTTCACGAAGTTCCTGTTCACCGGAACAAAGTCGTGACAACCAGACCGCATTCAGCATTTTCATGGATTCCTGCCTGGAGCGGAATACGCCGGCACGATTCTCCTGCTTCCTGCCATCCATAGCTTCATGGTTTCCATCAGGCAGATCCAGACTCAATGGATTTACCTTTTCGGACTCCTTCAGAAGCTGATGAAAATGCTCATTGATTCCGGATCCGGATTCCACAGCCAGTAAGGAGCGGCCAAATGCTGCCCGGTTGTATAAGTGAAAAAGATCGCGTTCCATCATCCCTTTGACTTCTGAACAGACCTGAACGTTTAAAGAAGACGGGGTGGAGAATTATCCGATGATGATCCCCACAACAGTATTACTCAGATTCCAGTTCCGCTCTCAGTTCGGCCGGCAATGCACTCAGCACATGACTGATTTCACCGGCAGAAACATGATAAGAAAGCACTTTGAAAACAGCTTTTATGGCATCGTCCACAGCCCCCTCATAATAAAAATCCTTGATGGCGGCAAAGTCATCTTCCTTCATCACTTCGGTGCGAAAATCCTCAATGTGCCTGATTTTTGAAGGATTCATGCGCACCCTCCAGCCATCCACATAAACCGCTTTTATGGCCATCGGCAACTGCGACAGAAACTGGAAAGATTCTTCAATGGTAAGCCTGTTTCTCAATGCCCGTAATACGCACCGAAGCAGTCGACCGGCGCGGTCGGTATCTTCTGTTTTCAATTCTTTTGCTACTTCAGCTACAAAGGATTTCCCTTTCGCAGCATACTCATCGAATCTCAAGGCCATGGGCTCTCTTTTTTATAGGCCACTAAAAATACCAAAACTAGCGGATAAAAAAAAACCGCACTGCCTGAATCGGGCAATGCGGCTTCCATACTTTCAGGTCTGCAAGCTTACATCCACCTGGAAAGGAAAGTAATCAATTCCCTGCGAAGATCATTGATGATTTTCTCAAAAGTATCCACGTCATCACGCAAATGCGAATGATCATCCCATTTCAGATGATCCGCAGCCACATCGTTCTTCTTAAGATGATCTTCAATTACGTTTTCGTATTCTTTGATATTGTGCCTGAGGATATCCGCCTGCTCATCCTGAACGATCAACTGGTTCTGAAAATGTTCCACATGGGCCTGCACTTCCCGATCGGTGTTTTTGGCAGCTACCTCTGAAAGCCGGTTGCGCATCACCTTGATCTCATCTTTGTAAAACGACATTTTATTCAGCCATTCCTTGTGCTCGGCGTGGAGATCATACACATATTTCTTTTCCATAATTTGTATTTTTTTGATGTTACGAAACTCTCGCTTTTTACAGCGAATTTGAATGATTAGAGGTAGCTAAAATAGTGATTTTAATCATGACCAGAAAACAAATCCCCACTGAGCAGGAGTGGAAGCCCAGACATGAATTAAGGAGGCATTGCTTTCCATTCGCAGGTGAATGAAAGTACATCCAATGGGTTTGATTAAATTTGCCCTTCATGGCCATAGTACAGGAATTTGTTAAAAATGCAGAGAAGGACCCCTTTTTCAGAACCCTGGCTGCTGTTTTACAAAGGCATCAAATTCAGGCTTTTCTGATTGGCGGATATGTACGGGATCTGTTTCTTGGGCGTCCCTGCAAGGACATTGATATCACGGTCATTGGCGACGGCACGAGGGCTGCACAACTGGTGGCGGATGAATTGGGTGTAAAAGGCGAAGTACATATTTTCAAAAATTTCGGTACTGCCATGTTTAAATACCAGGATCTTGATATTGAATTTGTTGGAGCCAGGAAGGAGTCTTACTCCAACCTCTCCAGGAAGCCAGCGGTCAGTATCGGTAGTCTGGCAGACGATCAAAACCGAAGAGACTTCACCATCAATGCCTTGGCGATCAGCCTGAGCAAAGAGGATTTTGGATCACTTCTGGACCCTTTCAACGGCATGGCCGACCTTCACGTAGGTGTAATCCGCACCCCACTCGATCCGCTGATTACCTATTCCGACGACCCTTTGCGCATGATGCGTGCCATCCGATTTGCCACACAACTAAACTTTAACATTGAACCCGCTTCTTTTCAAGCCATCCGCACCCAGAAAAAGCGAATTGAAATCATCAGTAAGGAACGAATAGCGGATGAACTGAACAAGATCATTTTATCCGGCCAGCCCTCGGTGGGATTCAAACTACTCAGAGAATGCGGACTTTTACCATTAATCTTTCCTGAATTATCGGCTTTGGAGGGGGTGGAAACCAGACAGGGCAAAAGCCACAAGGATAATTTCTTCCACACGCTTGAAGTCCTGGATAACCTCAGCGGATTGTCGCCGGACCTCTGGCTGAGATGGGCTGCGCTCCTACACGATATTGCCAAACCATCCACCAAACGTTTTGACCCGGATCAGGGCTGGACCTTTCACGGGCATGAGGACAAAGGCGCACGGATGGTGCCCGGAATTTTCCGGAATCTTAAGCTGCCCATGAATGAAAAAATGAAGTATGTGCAGAAACTGGTACTGCTTCATTTAAGACCCATTGTACTCGCAAAAAGTGAAGTGTCCGACTCGGCCGTGAGAAGACTTTTATTTGAAGCAGGTGACGACATCGACGACCTGATGAAACTATGTCAGGCCGATGTAACGACAAAAAACGAATACAAGCAAAAAAAGTACAGAGCTAATTTTGAACTGGTAAAGCAGAAACTTGTTGAAGTTGAAGAGAAAGACAAAGTACGAAACTGGCAGCCTCCGGTGACCGGGGAGTTGATCATGCAGGAGTTTAACCTGAAGCCCGGCCGCGAAATCGGCCTCATTAAAAACGCCATTCGGGAAGCAATTCTTGATGGCATCATTCCCAATGAATACGAGGCAGCATACGCATTTATGCTGGAAAGAGCAAGAGAAATCGGCTTGACTCCTGTTAACAAAAAATAGGGTTTTTCACTTTTTCCTGAAAATATTTAAAGGACGGGTTTATCTTTGCATCATTAAGACAGCATCATGCCAGTAGTATACCGCTTCCGGGTCACGTTTGAAGATTACGATGAAGTAACCAGGGACATTGAAATCAAAAGCACCCAGTTCTTCTCTGAACTTCACCAAACCATTCAGTCCTCCATCGGTTTCGACAACAGCAAGCCGGCCTCTTTTTACATGAGCAATGACAATTGGATCAAAGGTCAGGAAATCAGTACAGAGCCGCGTACCGACAAACAAGGCAATAAATCGGTGCTGATGAGTGACGCACGCCTCTGTGATTACATTGCCGATCCACACCAGAAAATATATTACATCAGCGACTATGATGCCGCCTGGACATTTCAAATCCTTCTGATGAAGATAGTGCCTCAGGCAGATCCCATGAAAAATTATCCGGCTTGTGTCAAATCCACCGGTGAAGCGCCGAAGCAGTATGTGCAGACTTCCGTTCCGAAAATCATTGCGGTGGAGGACGAAGAATTCAACAACCTGATGATGGAAGAAGAGACGGACGATACCGAAGACACAGCAGAAGACAGCATTCTCGGTGATACCGAAGATGGCGTTGAGATGGAAGAAATTCAGGGCATGAGTGAAGAAGGAGAAGAGGAAGAAACAGAAGATGGAGAAGGCGAAGTGAACTACAATGAATCTGAAGAAGATCAAAAAGAAGATTACTGAGTTTAAAGAAATTTACCGGTAGAACCACAGAGTATATTCTTTGTGGTTTTTCTATTAATGCCCCATTATACGGCCCTGGCAATTCATTCCGGCAATGCATCACAAACTGATCATCATAGGCGGTCCGACCGCTTCCGGTAAATCGGCACTGGCCATGCAACTGGCGGAACATTATAGCACGGAAATAATCTCCGCCGATTCCCGGCAGTGCTACCGGGAACTGAACATCGGAACGGCCAAACCCGACCCTGCCGACCTAAACAAAATCAAGCATCACTTTGTCCATTCTCATTCCATTCATGAGCCTTTTAATGCCGGTATTTTTGCGGAAGAAGCTAAACGATTATTACAAACCCTTTTCGGCCGGTACGAGGTCGTGATTGTGGTGGGTGGTACCGGACTTTATCTGAAAGCACTGACTGAGGGGCTCGATGATTTTCCAGCCATTGAAGAGCAAAACCGGAACCAGGTTAAAGAAATGTATAAGCGGGAGGGACTCTCCGGTCTGACCCGATATCTGACAGAACGGGACCCGGATTTTCTGGCACAGGCCGATGCACTCAATCCCGCAAGGCTCATGCGGGCAGCTGAAATCATTTTGCAGAGCGGTATGCCTTTTTCATCCTTCACCCGCAGGAAAAAAAGTGCATTTCCATGGGATACGATTAAAATGGTACCGGATTGGGATCGGAATACCCTGTATTCTAAAATTAATGCAAGGGTAGATCAGATGATGGAAGCCGGATTACTGGACGAGGTAAAAACCTTGTTTCCATACCGATCGCTGAAACCCCTTCAAACCGTCGGATATTCGGAATTGTTTGATCATCTGGAGGGAAAATACGATCTCCAAACCGCCATCCAACGAATCAAACAGCATAGCCGGAACTATGCGAAGAGGCAAATCACCTGGTTTAAAAATCAGGATCAGTATCTGTTTTTGCCCCATGAGAGGGCCTACGAGAAGGTACTCGAAATGATGGACTTCTAAAATTGGACTTTTCTAATAATAAAATTCATTCGAAAGGCATGACGCTTCCCCTTTCATTTTCACGGGGGTGATATCTTTATATTTGTATACACATCCAAACTCTATGAAAAAAATCTTAACTCTACTTTACCTGGTATTCATGGCTCAGGTCCTGATGGCCCATGGTGACCTCCATGGCGATCACGACCCGGCGCTGAAGCGCTTTATGAATGACAGTAAAACCCCGCTTGACCAGGCATTTCAACAACAATTAAGGAGCCAGTCCGGCTGGCAGCAGTTCCTTCAAAACAACAGCAACTGGTGGGTACAGTTCAATGAAACCAATCAGAAGCCGCACCGGGCATTCGGGACTCCGATTTCACTGAACATCAACACCAATCCCGCTGCCGCTGCCTTGTATTTCTTAAACAATTACGTAAAAGATTACCTGCCCGGCCATGTGCAACTGGAGTATATTTCAGCCCCGGTATCCAGGAAATACATACAGCCGAATTTCATTCAGAAATACAACAACCTGGAAGTACTCTGGAGTCGTGCAACCGTTAAAATGACCCCGGATTACAAGGTGGTCATGTATGGACTTGATGTTTATGATGACATTGCCATATCCACCGTACCCAGCATTTCAGAAACGCAGGCTATTGTGGCTGCCACCGCCGGACTACCATCGGTGATCACGGGTGTGGAACTTGACCCTTCTCTTAAAATTCTTCCAGTCCCCTCCTACCGTAAAAACAATTACCACCTCGTTTATGCTTTAAAAGTGCGTACTTCAGGCGACGGACAAACACCAGACGAATATTATACCCTGGTGGACGCCAAAGATGGTAAAGTGTTGTACCGTCAGGACCGCATTGTCAGCATCGTCAGTTCCGATGTCACTGTAAATGCCACGGTGTACCCGACTCACCCCTACAATCCGACCAGCATTGTGAACCTGCCCTACCTGCAAATCAATGTGGGCGGCACCAATTACAATACCGATGTCAATGGTTTTATCAATTTCCCGAATACATCGACCTTCAACGGGACTTTTACCCTTCAGGGACCCTGGGCCGAAGTATACACCGGCGCCAATGGAACCACCCTGCAGAGTTTTACGGCCGCACTGGATCCCGGAACGAATACCATCAGCTTTGATAATAATTCAACCATACGTCACCTTTCCGCGTACTATCATACCAATGTAGTACACGATTTTATGAAAAACTACCTAAGCAACTTTTCAGGTCTTGATTTCCCGATTTCCGTAAAAGTGGAAAGGACGGACGGCACCTGCAATGCCTTTTATGACGGAGGTCTTAACTTCTACACGACCGCAGGCGGCTGTTACGCATTGAGTATGGTGGCGGATGTGGTGTACCACGAATATGGCCATGGCATCACCAATGTTTTCTGGGATGACAATGGTCTTAATTTCAGCAACGGGGCCATGGGTGAAGGCTATTCCGATGTATGGGCCATTGCCATCACCGGCAATCCCGTTCTTGGCATAGGCTTCAGCGATACCGATCCGACCTCCTCCGTGAGGGATTATGATTTTAACAACAATGTTTCACGCAAGGTGTACCCTCAGAACATCGTGGGCGAAGTACATGCAGACGGTGAAATCATCGCCGGTGCATGGTGGTCCACGTCCCTGTTGCTGGGCTCACTTCCCCTGATGACGGACATTTTCACTGAATCCCATTATGGACTTGCCAACGGCCCGGACGGCGCCGAAGGGCAGGTTTACACCGACATCCTCATTGACGCCCTTCAGGCAGATGACAACGATGCCAATCTCAGCAACGGCACCCCGAATGCAGGACCGATATCGCAGGCTTTCGCCCTGCATGGCATTACCCTGCTTTCCAATGCGAACTTAAACCACACTCCGGTGACTGCCTCCGCCGCCAATACCGCCATCACCTTGAATGCGAATCTCAGCAATGTTCAGTTCGCCTGGGCGCTGTCCGGAGTAAAAGGAGCTTACCGCATCAACAACAGCACCAGCTGGACCCCCTTTACAATGACCAATACCACCGGCACGAATTATACCACTACCATTCCGGGTCAGGTTGACGGTACGGTAATTGCCTACTACATCGGTATTGAAGACGTAAACGGAACGCTCAGCAATGTTCAGCCCATTGCAGCCAATGTGACGGCCAATCCGAACATCCCCTATTTCATCATGGTAGGCTTCAATAAAATCTTTACCGATGATTTTGACAACACGGCTGGCTCCTGGCTGGAAGGGTTACCTACCGATGGAGCCACTACCGGTATGTGGGAACAGACGCTGCCTGAACAAACCAACGTGAACGGAACCACGGTACAGCCAAATACTCAGATTACTCCCGGAGGTATCGTTTGTTATGTGACCGGAGGAACGGCCGGCACCGGTGCCGGATCTTTTGATGTCGACGGCGGAGCTACCACCATCACTTCACCCACATATGATCTAAGCGGCTATCTGAATCCTGCGTTTGAATATTTCCGTTGGTACACCAATGATCAGGGCGCCACACCGGGAACAGATTTCTGGCAGGTGTATATTTCCGGAGACGGGATCAATTATATCCCGGTAGAAAACACCAATGTTTCGGATCACAGCTGGAGGAGGTTTGTATTCCGTGTGAATGATTACCTGAGCCCGGGATCTACCACCTTCACGGTGCGCTTTGTAGCTGAGGATGCCAATGACGGAAGTCTGATTGAAGCATTGATGGATGAATTTTCGCTCTATGATGCCCTTACCACTTCCATCGATGAGCCATCCGGATTCACCGCTCTTAACGCCTGGCCCAATCCTGCCAGTGAAGTACTACAGGTATCCTGTGTGCTGAAGAACACCGCCGCCGTTCAGTTGAACATTTCCAATCAGTTGGGACAAGTGGTGTATTCAGAACAGCTGAAATTAAATGCCGGAAAAAACGATCTTAGCATTCCGATCCGCGAACTTTCAAATGGAATTTATCAGTTGAATTTTATCGGGCAAAACAGCAACAAAAACATCAAATTCACGGTGATTCATTGATCACACCGGCCTTTGAAAAAAACCCTGCGTTCAGAAAACGCGGGGTTTTTTATTTCAGACTGATTGCAAAATGATGGCTGGTGATGTTAAAGCCATAACCCAGATACAGCCGATGTGCTTCGTAACGATTGGGGCCGCAACCGGAATCCAAATGCACCTCCTGGCAATGCGCACTGCGGGCGATGCGCAACACTTCATCCAGCAATTGCCTGGCATACCCCCTTTTCCTGAAACCGGGCAATGTACTCAGGTCATCAATGTAGACAGCCTTCCCCCAATGAAGATGCTCGGTAAACCGATAACCGATGGCGGCGACAGCACGACCCTGGTCCTCGGCATACAAGAGATGATAACCTCTTTGCATCATTCCTCCTACGATTACGGTGATATTTTTCTCGTTTAACTGGGGCCGGAGTGCCTGCATCACCTCACTTACCTTAAGTAATTCCTCAGGACTTTCCACTTTTTTAATCATGGACATTTTCATATTAATACATTCAAATTTAGCTATTTCCCCATACTTCAGGTTTCCCCGCGGAATGAAGACCAAATGAACCTCTCCCGCTCTGGTATATCCTTTGTAATTTGGTCGCCTAAAGTTTCATTTTATGAAAAAACAATTGCTGTTCCCCGTATTCGCCTTCCTTGCTTTTTATCATGCTTCCGCACAAAACAATTTTATCAGTGAATACAGGTTCAATCAGAAAATAATCATTGCAGACGGTAGTCCATCCTCGCCGGATGCATACCCCTATATTAAAGACCTTGCCGAAGGAAATGGCAAATCACCCCGCTCCACCTCCTTTACCATTGAATTCGAACAGGTATTGAATGTAATAACCAGGGAGCCCAGATTTGTCTATAAAATTGAATCCGGAGCCCTGCGTCTTAAAGGAGATATTCGTTATAAGGGATTCGATGTTAGCGAATATCTCCTGCCCGCTGAGTTGAAGTTCAGTTTGCGTCAGAAAAACAGGAATGGCTCTTTTCGGGACTTCCCCCTTACGGTTGCTGTAGAAAATGGCAGGCCTGAAAAAGCCAGTCATAACGATCCTGATTCAACCGGAACAGGTTTCACCAACTATGAACTCGTGAATCATGTTTTCAGATTCCGAAGCAACAATGCTTTTGAAGCAAGGATTAAAAGGATTAACGAATATTATTCAGCAACGCAATCTCTTGACCGGGGCTATCTCCTGCTGCAGACGGTTTATCCCGGCAACGTGGAAAATTTCAGAAACAACCAGCGAAACCTGCTGGAAGCGGAAAGGGTGCTGCGGAGCACCGAACAAATGCAGTTTGAATCCGACCTGCCCCTTGGGGTCCAAGATCCTGCCAAACTGAAAGAAAAAATCAGCATCTACAGGAACCTCCTTGCACAAAAGAGGATAGAGATGGATCACATCTGGAGTACCCTGCATCTCACCTTTTTTGACAAGGGAATGTACTTTCTCCAAAGAAACAACATGGGCAGAGCCCAGGAGTATCTGATCTGGTCGCTGGAAGTCAACCCGCTTTTCGCTCCGGCCCTCCTGCAACTCGCAGAAATTGATTTTCGAAGGGGCGACTTGCATGAATCCACCTGCAAAGCGGATGACATACTTTACAACATGCCGGTTGATCCTGAAACCCGATCCTTGACCATTGACCTGCTGAGCGATGTGTACGCGGCCTATCTTGAAAGGGGTAAATCGCAATACAAACGCAGGAATTTCAAAAAAGCATTGGATGAGTATGAATCAGCTGGAATGATCTGTGAAAAATACAACCGGGTTCCATGTACTGAAGCTCTTTATAACGGCATCAGGGAGGTGAAACTGGCTATTTACAAGGAGTTTCTGGATGAGGCCAGAGACTTTCTGGTCCTCAACGATTTTGACAGAGCGGAAGATGCCACGGAAGCAGCCATACGTTTTCAGCAGGAAAACAGAAAATACATTGCAGACGGACAGGAGGGCCAGGCCGTCCTGAAGGGGATTCAGCAGAAGAGGTATGATTACTCGGTGATGAAAGCCAGAAAACTCAGCGATCAGAAAATGTACGATGCCGCCCTGGCTGAATTCGGATACAGCGACAGCTTATTAAGCACACACCAGCTGCTGGAAGCCAGAGATATCCGAAGCGCCATCGTGAATGCTGCAAAACCACGCGCCTTCGAATTGTTGTACGAAGGGGAAGCCTACGTTAAATCCAATCAGTTGCCATCTGCCCGCGACCGCTATAAGCGGGCCGGTGAATTGATGTCGCGCCACGGAATGAACGGGGATAAGGATCTGCAGCGGGTCAGTGAATCCTTGCGCAAATCAATATTCACACAGCAATGCCTCAATGCCCAGGCCGCCTTTGATTCGCTCTATAATGTCGGGCAGGATTCAGAACCCGACGGAAATTACCAGGAGGCGGATAAAGCCTATGAAAAAGCGCTCGGGGTGGCGGCAGCAAACAAGGACTGTGAGATTTTCACCGACAGTGTGCAAAGTGCCCGGATGGGCATACGCCCGGCTGTTACCTTTCTGGACCTGATGGATCAGGTGAAAGCGGATCAGCAGAATGGCCGTTACCAGGCCGCGATTGATCATTTTCAGGATGCCTCCAGATATTTCCAGGAACGAAAAGTGTCCGCATTCGGGATTTTGCATGATCCGGACCTTTACCGCTTCATTCGTGAAAAGGGCAACGGAGGACTCATCAGCTACGCCGGCGACTGGTACCGTGAACGTGGCGAACTCGAGTCTTCCCTGAACCTGTATAAATTGCTGCTGAGCAGAAACTACGATGCCAGGATGCTCGAAGGTTCCCTTTACAAACTGGGGATGCGATTCGGGGAAAGAGACCAAAAACTCAATCCGGGCAGTTCCTGGAAGCTTCTTGTAAAAGAATACACCGGAGGGGAAAAGAAAATGCGAAAATTCAGTAAAGGGTTTAAGGCGGGTTTTAAAAAGTGAGAGCGGCGATATTTTATGCTGACCGGATTTAAAAGCAATACACGGGTACAGACCCGTTAGCACAGTGCTTTTTCATTCCTGCACGTTTTAAAATAAAAACAGGCTGTCCGAAACATGTTCCGACAGCCTGTTTCATGAAAACTATTTTGTTTTTGTTTTAGAGGCGTCGGCCAGGAATTTAGCCAGTCCGGAATCGGTAAGCGGATGTTTCAGGAGGTCCAGGATTGGCTGTAAGGGACAGGTAGCCACATCGGCACCGAGTTCAGCACATTTGATGATGTGCAGGGTGTGCCGGATGGAAGCAGCCAGTACCTGGGTATCGTAACCATAGGTCCGGTAAATATGTACAATTTGCTCGATCAGATCCAGTCCGTCGGTGGAGATGTCATCCAGCCTTCCAATAAAAGGCGACACATAGGTAGCCCCGGCCTTGGCAGCCAGCAAGGCCTGTCCGGCTGAAAAAACGAGTGTACAGTTGGTTTTTATTCCTTTCTGGGAAAAATAACGGATGGCTTTTACCCCTTCCTTGATCATGGGAACTTTTACCACGATCTGCGGGTGCAATTCGGCGAGTTCCTCCCCTTCTTTGATGATGCCGTCAAAATCCGTCGCAATCACTTCAGCACTCACATCTCCACCACGGGCGATGTTGCAAATATCCACGTAGTGCTTCAGAATGTTGTTCTTGCCTTTGATGCCTTCCTTTGCCATCAAAGAAGGATTGGTGGTGACCCCATCCAGCACTCCAAGATCATAGGCTTCGCGGATCTGGTCTAGATTCGCCGTATCGATAAAGAATTTCATAAATAGTATAGAATTTGCGCAAAGCTACTTAGCAATTGCTTTCGAATTTCATTTGTTAAAAACTGTGATTCCGTTCAGATTGTCTATATTTGCAGTGGGTAAGTCTTATACGACCAGCTCCTATGAACCTCCCCAGGGCCGGAAGGCAGCAAGGATAAGTGGTTGAGCGGTGCGATGTAAGTAGCTTACCCATTTTTTTTGCTTTTTTCTGTCGATTTCTTAAAGATTTGACCTGAAAATCAATTTTTTCCGAAATACATTTTCAATTAAATTTGCGGAAATGCATTCCCCCCCTGTCTTAAAAACAGCCCTTAACTACGGCGCCCTCAGCGGCATAGGTAGTTTTGTTGTTTTCCTGATTCTTTATTGGATGAACATGAACCCTCTGGGACCCGCCTCCTGGATGGGAGCCTGGGTACCTGTGCTCTTCATGGTTCTGGCCACCAGGCATTACCGCAATTATGAGAACGGTGGATTTTTAAGGTACTGGCAGGGATTCCGGATTGGTTTCCTGACCGCCTCTGCCGGCGCGGTTTTGTTCGGATCACTAACCTGGCTTTTTGTTACCCTTTTTGATGCAGAAGTTCTGGAACGTTACAAACAGGAAAGTTTACAAGCCCTTGAACTAACCGAGGGAATCATGAAATCTATGGTCGGGGAATCCGCTTTTGAGCAGTCGGTAGAAAGTATCACCAACCTTGAAATCGGTGACGTGGTATCCTCCGACATCTTCAATAAAGTGCTCGGTGGTATCTTGAGTGGATTCATTACAGCGGCCTTTCTACGGCGGGAACCTAACTTTCAAAACGAAGAATGAACGATAAAAATATTGATGTTTCCATAGTCATTCCGCTTTTCAATGAGGCAGAGTCACTGCCCGAATTAAGTACCTGGATCGACCGCGTTCTGGCACAGGAAAACCTGAGCTACGAAGTGATCCTGGTTGACGACGGCAGCAAGGATCGTTCCTGGGAAGTGGTCAAAGCACTTTGCAGTAAAAACAGGGCCTACAAGGGAATCAGATTCAGAAGAAATTACGGCAAGTCGGCGGCTTTGCAAAAGGGATTTGAAACGGCCTCCGGAAGGGTGATTATCACCATGGATGCCGATCTGCAGGATAGCCCGGATGAGATACCGGATCTTTATAAAATGATCGTCAATGAAGGCTATGACCTGGTTTCCGGTTGGAAGCAAAAGCGGTATGATCCCATCAGTAAAACCATACCCAGTAAATTTTTCAATTGGGCCACCCGCAAGATGTCCGGTATCCACAACCTTCATGATTTCAACTGCGGCCTTAAATCCTACCGGGCGGAAGTGGTGAAGAGCATCGAAGTATACGGAGAAATGCACCGTTACATCCCGGTCATCGCCAAATGGGCCGGGTTCAATAAAATCACTGAAAAAGCGGTTGAGCACCGGGCCCGTAAATACGGCAGCACCAAATTCGGACTTGAACGGTTCATCAACGGCTTTCTCGACTTGTTATCCATCACCTTTGTTTCCCGCTTTGGAAAAAGGCCGATGCACCTCTTTGGCACGCTTGGTACAATCATGTTTATGCTCGGCTTTGTATTGGCCGCCTATCTTGGTGCAAGTAAACTATGGTCAGTGTACCACAACGAATACGCCCGGCTCATCACCAACCGGCCCTCCTTCTATATTGCCCTGACGTCCATGATTATCGGTACCCAGCTCTTTCTTGCAGGTTTCATCAGCGAACTGGTTGGCAGGAACAGCAATGAAAGAAATCATTACTTAATCGAATCAAAAGAAAATTGCTGAGCCACCCTACCCGGTAGCTTTGGTGAACAGCAGCCCCATGCAGATTTCTTCACGGAAACACATCGTTATTGCCGGTCCCGCCCATCCGCTCCGGGGTGGTATCGCTGCCTTTAACGAGCGCCTGGCCAGAGCCCTGCAGGATGAAGGACACCGGGTGAGCATTTACACCTTCAAATTTCAGTATCCGGCATTTCTCTTTCCCGGAAAAACCCAGTATTCCACCGACCCTGCGCCTTCTGAACTGGACATCCGGGTGAAAATTCACTCGATGAATCCTTTTAACTGGTACCAGGTTGGAAGGGAATTAAAGCATCTCCGCCCCGACCATTTGATTTTGAGATTCTGGATCCCCTTTATTTCGCCCAGCCTTGGAAAAATCGGACGTATCGTAAAGTCCAACCACCATACAAGAATCACCGGTCTGCTCGACAATGTGATACCCCATGAAAAACGTCCGGGTGACGATTTGCTGATCCGCTATTTTATTAATTCCTGTGACGACTTTTTATCCATGTCACATCAGGTGACAAAAGACCTGAGAAGTTTTTCGGAAAAGCCATGCCGTTATAGTCCGCACCCTGTTTATGATCAATACGGTGAACAGGTCGGTAAAAAGGAAGCCTGTGAAAAACTGGGACTTGATCCTGACGGGGAATACCTGCTGTTTTTCGGTCTGGTGAGAAAGTACAAAGGACTCGACCTGCTCCTGGAAGCTTTTGCCGCTACGCACCTGGCAAAAAGCAAATTCAAACTATTGGTGGCCGGAGAATTTTATGAGGATCCGTCCATGTACAATGCCATTATCGAAAAGTATCAGTTGCAGAACAGGGTTATTCTGCACTCTCACTTCATTCCGGATCACGAAGTGAAATACTACTTCAGCGCTTCCAGCCTGGTGGCTCAGACTTATCGCAGCGCCACACAAAGCGGCATTTCACAACTGGCCTTTCAGTTTGAAAAGCCGATGCTGGTCACCAATGTCGGCGGGCTGGGCGAAATCATTGTCGATGGAAAAACAGGATTTGTAACCGACATTGAAACGGAAAAAATCCGGGCTGCGCTTGACCTTTATTCTAAAGAAGGTTTGCCTGCCGGATTCACTGAAGCAATTGCTGCCGAAAAGAAAAAGTACAGTTGGACCAGCTTTGTAAGTACATTAATAAACAACTGAAAACCAATGAGAATTAACATGTATCCCGCCCATCGCAAATGCGGCGGCTCACGTATCTTTGCATCGCCATGACGTCCATTCAAGACCTTATCCGATCCTCCATCGCCACCAAGGAGAAACTGCTCCTGGACCAGACCATGCAGGAGGAAATCCGCAAAGTGGCCGATGCCTGTATCCAGGTTTTCCGCTCGGGTGGCAAAGTGCTTTTTTGCGGCAATGGAGGAAGCGCTGCCGATGCCCAGCACATCGCTGCTGAATTATCCGGACGATTTTACACCGACCGGGACCCGCTCTATGCCGAAGCCTTGCACGTAAACAGTTCTTACCTGACAGCAGTAGCCAATGATTATTCATTTGATGTGGTATACAGCAGAATGGTTAAGGCCTGCGGGAGGAAAGGTGATTTACTGGTGGGCATTTCAACTTCCGGAAACTCGCCCAATATCATCAAGGCCCTGCAGGAAGCACGATCGCTGGGAATGACTACGGTAGGAATGACCGGAGAAAAGGGCGGTAAAATGAACAGCTATTGCCATTACCTTTTGAAATCCCCCAGTACCGACACCCCTCGCATCCAGGAAACCCATATCCTGATGGGCCATATCATTTGTCAGTTAATTGAAGAGGGTATTTTTCAATCTTAAGACGTGAGAGCCACCGCCACTTTATTTCTTGACCGTGATGGTGTACTCAACAAGGAATTGGACAAGGACTATGTAAAAACATGGAACGAGTTTGATTTCGAGCCTTTTGTTTGTGAGGCTTTACAGATACTTTCCGGTTACTTTGACAGGATGATCATCGTAACCAACCAGCGAGGTGTGGGTGCCGGACTGATGAGCCAGGAAGCCCTGGAAGATATTCATGCCAGAATGCTGGCTGAATTCAAATCAAGGGGTGTGATCATTGACCGGATTTATGCGGCCACAGACGAAGACAGGGCGAGTATGAAGAGAAAACCCAATCCTTTCATGGGGCTGGAGGCGCAAAAGGATTTTCCGGAAATTGACTTCAAAAGAAGCCTGATGGCGGGGAACAGTGCATCAGACATGGAGTTTGGTAAATCCCTGCAAATGCTGACGCTCTTTATTGACGATAAAAAAAAATATCGCTCCGCTGAAGAACTTGAGGGTTGCGACTATGAGGCCGATTCGCTGTTTGATTTTGCCACCCAACTCCAGAACCAAACCATTCAGCTCTGGTAGTTGGCCGCTCAATGATCGAGTAATTCGATCCGGTCATTTACCTCTTCAAAATCCGGATCATCGATAAAGTCGCGACGTATTTGCTGTATCAGGGTCTGGGCAATTTTTAACTCCAGGTTTCTGACCTCGTTAAATCTGTCCTCAGTGACCTTATTCACTTTCATCGCGATGGCTTTGTAATCATCACCTACATCACACAGAAAACTTCTGCATACCAACTCCATCATGGTATAAAGCAGGTAAATTTCCTCCTTACTCAACTCTAATTTTTCACCTGTAACGGAGGTGGCAAACTTATTGGCCAAAAGCCCTACCCCGTTTCGGTCCACCAGGTCAATCAGCATAGCCCTTTGCACCAGATCGTATTTTTCCTGCTGAAAGATGAACTGGTAAGAAGCCGCCATCGAGCGTATAAAGAGTTTAAGTTCGTTGGTTACCGTTATTTCAATTGAATCCTTAAAAACCTTACGTTCCATCTAAGCCGATATTTCATGCAAAAATACCCTACTTGGTTCAAATCACCGGTAAAAGCCTGCTGTCACCGCATTATTTTCACAAAAACCCGTTGAAAAGTATACCTCAACCTACAGAAACCACACATTCACAGCCTTTAGCTTTGAAAAAAGTGCAAAAAACTGTAAATTAGTAAAATGTAGCGGAGGAAACTTCGTTAGAGGGAATACGTACCTATGCGAAAAGATAAACAAATGCTGTCTTTTAAGAAGCTGTTTCAATACCCCCTGGTTGCTGTTGTTGTTGGTGGATGGTTTTCCTGCAACAATGTACAGAAGGCCGAGGCCCAAAAATCCAATCTTCCACAAATCCCGGAAGAGGTAATTATCCGGAAAGTAGTCGTGACCGGGGAGGATACCCTGTGCATGGAGTTTGTGAATTCCAACCCGGTGTTCAGGGAAGGATGGGATTCACTGGCACAACCTCAGTTCTGGAAGCAGATCATGTGCCTCTCACCCGACTCCTGCATCATCAATGTAGCGAGAACCAGGCTGCCTCTGCAGACCTCCTGTTTCCGCACCTGGTGCTCCCAGTCAGAATATGAAAAAACAGCCCTGAAAGGAAGGCTCAAAGATGAGTATTGCGTGGATTACGGCGAAGAATTGTACGTAACCAACGGAAAACGTGAATTCTATGAACACCGCAAGAGTATACCGACCATTTCAAAAGCTGTTTCGTACTTCAGGACCTATGGTGTGGATCCCTGGTATGCACAAACCATTCTCCTGATTGAAAGCCCTGGCAAGCATTTGTCAAAATCGTATGTAGGCGCGGCCGGTCCTTTCCAGTTGATGCGCAGCGTCGCTGTGAAATACGGTCTTAAAGTTAACAAATACACCGATGAACGGACTGACCTGAAAAGAGCAGCCTACGGCGCCGCTAAACTTATTTCGGGCATTTGTATCCCCAAAGTGAAAGAAATGCTGGATGCGCGAGGAATTCCATACCAGGAAACCGATACGTGGTTCCGTTTGTTGGTCCTGCATGCCTATCACGCAGGTGCAGGCAATCTCGCTTGTGCCATCAACAAGATCAACCCCGTTAGCGGTGGGCCCGAATTGATCCGGACGCTCTGGAAAACGGAATGCGGAGGTTTTAAAAACGAATCACAGAACTATTCACAGATAGCTCTGGCCGCCATCATGAATTTCGAGGATATCATCCGGCTTGACGGCGATAGTATTTTCATGGTGCAAGGTGACCGGGCTTATGCTACCTTATCGCGCTCCGGTGAAAAACAGCTTAACCAGCGCGAAGAAGCCCTTTTTTATGCGCTGCTGATGTACGAAAGAGATCTCGCGGATGGCACTATTTCTTATGCTTACTTTGAAGAAAGGGTAAATTCCATCCGAAAGGAAATCAACCGGGAAACGACAGATAAAACAATGGCCGGTTCTGTCACGTACCCGCTTAATGAGGATCAACTGCTGCGGCTTTCGAATGAACTGATTCGGAAACGTAAAATGGATGATGCCATACAACTGCTGCGTTTCAACCTGGAGTTGTTTCCTCAGTCACCTGCAACGGCAGAACAGCTCAGCAAGGCCTACCGGATCAAGGGAAATGCAGGGTTGGCTCAGAAGTACATGACCAAGTCGAATGAACTGGTAAATACCCCAAAGTAATCAGGAGTATTCAGGTACTTTTTTCCGGTGACTGAACGCCTGCCCCTTTTGAGCGCCCGTTCTCCTTACCTTCCTCAACAATCAGCAGATTGTTCAGATCGGCTACGGTTTTTATGTTTCCGAAGACTACCGTTATCTTGTCTTCTTTGATGCTTTCCACTTTACCGGTCACCTTTCCGTTCCGAAGCCGTACCGTGATGCCTTTTTTCAGGTTCTTCCTGTTAAAAGCAACCAGCTCTTCCAGTTTCAGTTTATCCTTTTCACTTAATTCATTCTTTCGCTCCTGCAATCGCTTGTTGTATTTCTCCAGTACAGCCTTTTTATTTTTCGCTTCCTTCCAGTCTTTAACGAATCGGTTGAATTTATCTTCCAGCTGCCTGGACAGCCTCAATTCCTTCTGGCGGATCCGATCTTCATTTTGTTCGATTTTTTCCTCCTGGTGCGCTACGTTTTTCTCGTACTTTTCAACCAGCTGATGCAGCCGTTTTTCCTGTGATTTGTTAATTTCCATCACGCGCTGCAACTCTCCCTTTTCCCGATCTACCTTCGTTAAGAGTTCTTCCAGCAGGAGATTGTTGCGCTTCACTTTCTTTTTAGCGCTGTTGATGACAGAGTAAGGAAGGCCACTTCGCTCGGCCACCACAAAAGTATAGGAGCTGCCCGGCTTACCCACCACGAGTGCATAAAGCGGCTCGAGCTTTTTTGCATCAAATGCCATGGAACCATTGATGATGCCCCGGGTCCGGTCCGCCAGTACTTTCAGGTTCATGTAATGGGTGGTAATAATACCCACCGCCTTTTTATGATTCAACTCCTCCAGGATGGCTTCCGCCAGGGCACCGCCCAAAGAGGGATCCGTTCCGGTTCCGAACTCATCGATCAGAAACAGCGAATCGGCGGATGCCTTCTGAAGAAATATCTTCATGTGTCTCAACCGCGAACTGTAGGTGCTTAATTCAAATTCGAGTGACTGCGAATCCCCGATATCAACCAGGATGTTTTTAAAAACCCCAAAACGGCTGTTGCCATCGGCAGTCACCAGAAACCCGGCTTGTAGCATCATCTGCAACAAACCAATGGTTTTCATGCAAACGGTCTTTCCACCGGCATTGGGTCCGCTGATCACCAGAATGCGTTCTTCCCCTTGCAGACGCAGGCTGAACGGAATCGTTTTTTTACCTGCCGCAGCATTATACAAAAAGAGCAAAGGATGACAGGCTTCCTGCACGTCCACTTTGGGTACTGACTCTACATACGGCAGAACCGCTTTCATCCTGATGCCAACCCTCGCTTTAGCGGAGATCATATCGTACCGGCTGATCACATCAAAATACCGGCTCAAAAGGGGATGGAATTTTCTGAGAAAGGCCGTCAACTCCCGCATGATCCGCTGGATCTCCATCCGCTCCTCCTCCTCGAGTGACAGGATCAGGTTGTTTACCCCGATGGCCTCTTCGGGTTCTACGAAGCAGGTCTTTCCGGTTGCGGATATATCGTGGATGATCCCCCGAGCACTGCGCTTCTGTTCAGCCAGGATCGAAACCACCCGGCGCCCGTTCCTCCAGCTTTCTTCCGCATCTGTCAGCCAACCGCTTTTACGGTATTTCTGAATCAAAGAGGAATACAGTTGCTCCGATTCGATGCGCTTTCTGGATAAATTTTTCCTGATCCGCGCCAGTTCCTGAGAGGCTCCCGATAGCACATAACCTGTATCGTCCATGACGCTTTCGATCGTCTCCCTGATCTCCTTTTCAAAAACCAACCCGCTCAGCAGAGAGGAGAGCAAGGGATATTTTTCATTGCGTTCTCTGAAAAAGGCAAAAATCAAGGCTGCGAGGTTAACAATTTTATTGATCTGCAGTATCTGTAAAGGTGCCAGAACCGAATTCCGTATAAAAAGCAACTTCAGTTCCTGCCGTATATCGGGATACTGCACCGATGGAAACGGTTCCCCATTGGTAAGTACCCTCCTCATTTCTTCTGTCTCCTCCAGTTGTTTCAGTACCAAAACGTACTCACTTTGAAAAGCAATCTCCATGACACGCTCCCTGCCTGCCTCTCCATTGCATTCCATAACAGCCAGTTGCCGTACTTTTTCAAACTCCTCAACCAGGAGTGAATTATCTGGAAACACATTCATTGTCTGCAAAAATACACCTTGACAACAGAGCGGCCTCAATTTTGTTCCCGAGTCCGATAATTTTACTGTTTAAGAGGAATTATTCACAAATCACCCCTCCTTGTTGATAACCCAATGCCTGCTGCGTCAGGGCAGCTATTTTTGTAGGCAAATCGTCAAAATGACTGAATTAACCACATTACAGGCCTTCGCCACCCAGATGCGAAGAGATATCGTCAGAATGGTGCATGCTGTTCAGAGCGGTCATCCCGGAGGATCACTCGGCTGCACTGAATTTTTCACGGTTTTGTACAACGACATTCTTCGTCATCAGGCTGAACCCTGGGAAATGGACGGAACTGGTCAGGACCTCTTGTTTGTCTCCAACGGACATATTTCACCTGCCTGGTACAGCGCGCTGGCCCGCTCCGGTTACTTCCCTGTTTCGGAACTGAATACTTTCCGTAAACTGAACACCCGGCTTCAGGGTCACCCGACCACGCACGAAGGGCTTCCCGGCGTACGCATTGCTTCGGGATCACTCGGACAGGGTCTTTCTGTCGGAATCGGGGCAGCACTTTCAAAGAAACTGAACAATGACGACAGCCTGGTTTACGTTTTAATGGGTGATGGTGAAATTCAGGAAGGGCAGGTTTGGGAAGCGGCGATGTTTGCCGCGGCGAAAAAAGTCGATAACCTGATAGCCACCATTGACATGAACGGACAGCAGATAGACGGCTCGACCAATGAGGTTATGAATCTGGGAAATATAGCGATGAAATGGGAGGCTTTTGGCTGGCAGGTTCTGCACATGAAAGGCAACGACCTGGAAGAAGTCAGGGCCACACTCCTAAAAGCCAAAACCATGACAGGATTAGGCAAACCGGTGATGGTGCTGATGGAAACCATCATGGGCCACGGGGTTGATTTCATGATGCACAGCCACAAATGGCACGGCATTGCGCCCAATGACGAGCAACTGGCAGAAGCCCTGAAACAAAATCCCGTCACCCTCGGCGATTATTGATTTGTTAAAACAAGGCCACATATTTCTGAAGTACCTGCTCGCTGTCACAGTGTTCATCACAGCAACAGGGAATGCTTTTGCTCAAAAAAAAGCGCCTGAACAACTGACCAGAATTTTATTTCTGTTTGATGCCTCGCAAAGCATGTATGCCCGCTGGGAAAGCAACACCAAGTACGAGGTAGCCAAACAAATGCTCAGTGAAATGGTGGACAGCATGTCCGGCATGCAAAACCTGGAATTAGCCCTGAGGGTGTACGGACATACCAAACGCTATCCGCCGCAGGATTGTGATGACACGCGCCTGGAGGTTGCGTTCGGACCAGACAAGGGTTTTGCCATTAAAAAACGACTGGGTGAAATCAATCCCTCAGGCACCACACCCATTGCCCGATCGCTTGAAGAATGCGGCAAGGACTTTCCAAAATCAGACGCAAGAAATATTATCATTCTGATTACCGACGGCATTGAAGAATGCAGCGGCGACCCCTGCGCGGTTTCGGCTTTGCTGCAGCGAAAGGGAATTATTTTAAAACCTTTTGTGATCGGCCTGGGGCTAGATAAAAATTTTATTAAATCGTTTGAATGCATTGGCAACTATTTTGACGCGACCGACGAAACGCAGTTTAGAAACGCTTTTAACATCGTGATCACACAGGCGCTCAACAACACCACGGCACAGGTCAACCTCCTTGACATCAACGGGAAAGCCACGGAAACGAATACCAGCCTCACCTTTTATGACCAGCACAGCGGAAGCATCCGATATAATTTCATGCACACCATCAATACCAAAGGTGTTCCCGACACGATACAGATTGATCCGCTGGGCTATTACCGTCTGACCGCGCACACCTTGCCTCCCGTGAGTACAGACAGCATCACACTCACCCCAGGAAAACACAACATCATCGCCCTCGATGCGCCACAGGGTGATCTTCAGTTAAAAATTGACGGGGCCAATGAGTACCGAAAACTGTACGCCATTGTACGTAAACACGGAGAGATGGCCACCTTACATGTTCAGGATTTTGAAGATGTCACCCGCTACATTGTGGGCGATTATGATCTGGAAATTCTCACCCTGCCCAGGATATACATCAACAAAGTCAACATCGCACAGAGCAAAACCACCACGGTTCAGATACCAACCCCTGGTTTTGCAACCATCATCTGCAATGCCCCGGGGTATGGTGACATTTTACAGGAAGATAAAAATGAGCTGAAATGGGTACACCGCCTGGCCTTAAACAGCATCAAGGAAAGTGTGGTACTTCAGCCGGGTTTATACCGCATCGTATTCCGCCCCAAAAACTCGCAATCATCCATTTATACCATTGAAAAAACTTTTCGTATCGCTTCCGGAAGCAGCATCAGTGTACCTATCAATTGACACCGTAAATCCCATTCCTCACCCATCATGAAAAAATATACTTACACCGAAAAAAAGGACACCCGCTCAGGATTTGGTGCCGGATTACTGGAACTCGGCCGGAAAAATAAAGAGGTGGTGGCCCTGTGCGCCGACCTTACCGGGTCTCTTAAAATGGATGCTTTTGCCAGGGAGTTCCCGGAACGCTTTTTTCAAACCGGGATTGCGGAAGCCAACATGATGGGCATTGCCGCCGGATTGACCATCGGCGGTAAAATCCCTTTCACCGGAACATTTGCCAATTTCAGTACCGGCAGAGTGTATGACCAGATTCGGCAGTCGATTGCATATTCTGATAAAAATGTGAAAATCTGCGCCTCACATGCAGGGCTTACACTGGGTGAAGACGGAGCCACCCATCAGATTCTGGAAGACATCGGCCTGATGCGCATGTTACCGGGCATGGTCGTGATCAACCCTTGTGATTTCAATCAAACCAAAGCCGCGACCCTGGCCATTGCAGAGCACCATGGACCCGTGTACCTCCGCTTCGGTCGTCCGGCCGTCCCGAATTTCACAGCAGCCGATCAGACCTTTGTGATCGGGAAAGCGGTGATCCTGAATGAGGGGCACGATGTAAGCATTTTGGCTACCGGACACCTGGTATGGAAAGCCCTTGAGGCTGCTGAACAATTGGCCGCTTCCGGTATTTCAGCGGAGATCATCAACATTCATACGATCAAGCCCATCGATGAAAATGCCATTCTGACCTCAGTTAAAAAGACCGGCTGTGTCGTAACTGCCGAGGAACATAACCGTTTCGGTGGCTTGGGAGATGCGGTGGCTCAGGTGCTGACGAGTCAATTTCCATGTCCTCAGGAATTCGTAGCCGTAAACGATACCTTTGGAGAAAGCGGTACCCCGGATCAATTGATGAAAAAATACGGTCTGGAAGCTGTAAATATTGTTGAAGCAGTTGAAAGGGTGCTTCAAAGGAAGCGCGTACACGCTTAATTTTAAAATATTTATACTTTTTCAGTCGGTCTCTTCCCAAACGTACGGAAGGGTTAAACCATCGTGCGGATCTATCATCCAAGACTGAAATCCGGTTTATACATTACAGAGGTTTATGGCTGAATACAATGATTCAGAGTTGCTGGCATTGTTCCGGGAAACGGAAGCCAACAGTCATTATGCCTTTAACCTGATCATCAAGAAGTACCAGCAGCGGATTTATGCCCATGTCAGACGCATGGTCATCGATCATGATGATGCCAATGATCTCGTTCAAAACACTTTCATTAAAGTATGGCATAACCTGAAAAACTTCCGAGAAGACAGTCAATTGTTTACCTGGATGTATCGGATTGCCACCAATGAATGTCTGGCACATCTCAAACAAAAGCGAAAACGTTTTTTTCTTCCGATCGGCGATGTTGAACACGAATTGAAGAGCAAACTGAGCCATGAACCTTCCTTCAATGCAAATAAACTGGAGTTAAAACTACAACAGGCGATCCTGAGTTTACCGGAAAAACAAAGGCTGGTGTTCAATCTTCGTTATTACGACAACATGAAATACGAAGACATGTCGAAGATTCTCCAGACTTCGGTGGGCGCCTTAAAAGCCTCCTATCATCATGCGGTTAGTAAAGTCGAAAAATTCATCAAGGGAGATTAAACTATTCAGTATTCAAGTACTCAAAAGCCCAGAAAATGGACAGAAATCATCTTCATACGAACCAGGAAGACGAGTTGAAAGAGGCCCCCTTGCTCAAATCAATGCAAGGCAGAGATGGCTTCAGGGCGCCAGATGGCTATTTCGAAAGCCTCACCTCCAGTATACAGGACCGGATTCATTCAGAACGTCCTGAACCCCGGTTCAGTTTCCTGCTTCGTCCGGCTATGGCCGGATTCGGATTTGCCCTTTTGCTCCTGATTGCCGGTCTGGCTTATTTCAATTTAAGGGATGAATCTACTGCTCCGCAGCAGGTTTCAGCCGAAAACGAATTATCTGTTGAAGACGTGATTGAAAGCGGTTATTACCTGGAACTGGATGACGATCTGATTGCCGAATCCTTTAATACCGCTGCAACTTCCTCTGACACCTCACATACTGTTCAGGAACGTCAGGTCGAAGAATACTTTCTGCAATCGGCCGATGAGTCCTTGTTGTTAAACGAATTATAAAAACGCCATGAAAAATCTATTCCGCCGCATCCTGATGATCGCATGTGCCATCACCTTGACAGGAAACATAAACGCCCAGCCTCCCGGGGCTCGTCCGTCCATGGAAAAAATGGAAGATATTGAAGCCATGAAAATCGGTTTCATTACAAAAAGGCTGAGCCTTAGCCCCGATGAAGCAAAAAGATTCTGGCCCGTTTACGATCAGTTTGCGGACGAGATGAAGGCGATCAGGGAAAGCCGTTTCAGCCGGATGAAAGATTTGAAGGATGATTTTGACAGCATGACAGACAAGGATGCCGAAAAGGCTGTCGACAGTGAGATCGCCTTTCGTCAGCAGGAAGTGGATGTTTTGAAGAAATATCATGCGCAGTTCAAACAAATTCTCCCCATTAAAAAAGTTGCAAAACTGTACCGGGCTGAAGAGGAGTTTAAACGTGAATTGCTGGACCGCATTCGTGAAAAGCGAAAAGACCGAATGGGGCCCGGCTCCGGACCACGCTAAGCATCCGTACGAAAAAAATTCAATTACCGGGTATTGCACAGAAGGAGCCATGCGCTCCTTTTGTTTTTTTTATCCTAATACGAAACCTTTACAAACCTGTTGTTCGACCAGCTTTCTTCATTGAATAAACGCAGGAAATACAAACCATTGCTGAACCCGGAAACATCCAAATTGTATTCACTGCCACTGAATGAATCTTTAAACAGACAGGCACCGCCCGGGTTAAACACAAGCAGGTTCCATTCGGCCTTCGTACCGCATTTCAGAAGAAGCTGACGGTTTGCAGGATTGGGAACAGCCATCCATGTACTTTCGTTGGTCACCGTACTTTCAAGAGCGGTGAGCAGGCAGATTTTACTCAGCCACACATCACCTCCACCGTTATTGAAATGGGTCCGATACCCTCCGGTATCCGATACGGTGAAGTTTACCGAGGTGAAACAACCATCCATTGTTGGGATGACCTGTGCATTTTCATCGTGCCCTGCACTGAAAAAAGTTTTGTCAAACAGCATTTGTCCGTTGGCCGTGTCGCTTACGACCAGCCAGGATTGTTCAGGCCCCAGATTGTTTTCGCTTTTCTCGCCACTGATTGAAGAATAGGATGTACCGCTCAGAACCACATGGCCGGAGGATGACAAACCTATTCTGGAGAGTTCATCAAAATCAGTTCCGCCATAGCTTTTGTCCCAGATCAGGTTTCCG
The DNA here is from genome assembly GCA_016788185.1 of Bacteroidia bacterium. Taxonomy (GTDB): domain Bacteria; phylum Bacteroidota; class Bacteroidia; order AKYH767-A; family OLB10; genus JAJTFW01. Next base: position 27,443 of record JAEUTF010000197.1, read on the forward strand.
TTGACATCAAGACGCAACAACCAATAATCATCGGCACCTCTGGAAGGCTCTGTCTTATGACCACTCACCCCGGAAAATGAAAAACCGCCCACTAAAAAGCCCCTCGTGACTCCGGGAAATTCAATCGCGGAAAAGGCATAATCATCGGCCAGACCGCCATAGGTTTTATCCCAGATCTTCCTGCCCAGACTATCAATCCTAAGGATCCAATAGTCATACACCCCCTGAGAGGGCTGTGACTTGGAAAAAGAAACCGGACTGTTGCTGTATCCGCTCATCAATGCACCTCCGTCATTGGTGGCGCAAATCGAAAAGCAATTGTCACCCAGCATTCCTCCATGGGTCATCTCGAGAAGAAAATTAGACGATAGATCAAGTTTCACCCACCAAAAATCAAAATCACCGTACGTAGGACTTGTTTTATCCGCTCCGGGCCCGCTCAGGGTCCAGCCACTCAGCATCAGGTAATTATCGGAAGTGAGGATCATCCCCGTAAGTTCATCGGCCTGAACACCTCCAATGGTTTTATCCCATAACTTCTGACCGGAGGAATCTACCAGCAACACCCAAAAATCGGAAACACCTCTCAGGCTGTCGCTCTTTTCACCGCTGATACCGGAGGCCGATGTTCCCGCCAGAACAAAATTTCCGCCTGGAGTGAGGAGCAATGCGGCTGGCCGGTCCGATCCGTTCCCACCATAGGTTTTATCCCAGACTTTATTTCCTGAAGCATCCAGCCGAAGCAGCCAAAAATCAGACGTTAGTCCGGTAGAGTCCCGGTTGTTCTCGCTTTTATCAAAACCTGCCGCGGACCAGGAGGCGCATAAAACCAGGTATCCGCTGTCGGGCAATTGCTCGATGCAAACAGGGGCATCCTGCAACAGTCCTCCAAAATTTCTGTCCCAGATTTTTTGAAAGGATTGCGCAAAACAAGCGGATGCAGCAAGAAAAAGGAAAAGAAACAACCGGATGCATTTCATGCTGTACCTGCTCAAATCAGAAATAAAGGTAAAAAAAAGACCGGTGACAACCGGTCTTTTCTGTATCAGGCATTCATGTACATAACTTCCTTCACCGCTGAAATCACCCTGGCGGGATTGGGAAGATAAGCTTCAATCAAAGTAGGCGCATAGGGCAAAGGCACATCCCCGCCCATGACTCTTAAAATCGGAGCATCCAGGTAATCAAATGCCCTTTTTTGTACCATGAAACTCACTTCAGAGGCAATGGAAGCCAGTGGCCAGCTTTCTTCCACGATCACCAGACGGTTGGTTTTTTTTACGGAATGTACGATGCAATCGTAATCAATGGGGCGTACAGAGCGCAGATCGATTACTTCAGCCATGATGTTTTCCTTTTCCAGTTCTTCTGCAGCCTTCAAGGCTACTTTCATCATCTTCCCGAAAGATACGAGGGTGACATCCGTGCCGGGCCTTTTGATATCGGCCACACCGATCGGCATCAGGTATTCACCTTCCGGCACCATTCCTTTATCGCCGTACATCTGCTCTGATTCCATAAAAATCACCGGATCATTATCCCGTATGGCTGACTTCAGGAGACCTTTCGCATCCGCGGGATTGGAAGGCACAACGACCTTCAGACCCGGACAATTCGCATACCAGTTTTCAAAAGCCTGACTATGTTGTGAACTCAACATACCCGCCGAAGCTGTAGGGCCGCGAAAGACAATGGGAACATTAAAATGTCCTCCGCTCATGCTCATCATTTTGGCAGCTGAATTGATGACCTGGTCGATGGCCACCAGCGAAAAGTTAAAGGTCATGAATTCAATTACCGGACGAAGTCCGTTCATGGCTGCCCCCACTCCGATTCCGGCAAATCCCAATTCCGCAATAGGAGTATCGATCACCCTTTTAGGACCAAACTCGTCCAACATCCCCTGACTCACTTTGTAAGCTCCGTTGTACTGGGCCACTTCTTCCCCCATCAGGAAAACGGAAGTATCCCTTCGCATTTCTTCTGATAAAGCCTCGCGAAGTGCTTCACGAAATTGAATTTCTCTCATCGCTGTATTGGTTGATAATCCCGCAAAAATAGGCTTTTAACAGGCGCAATACCAAGTCGGACGGAGGGCTGTTTATTTCCCATTCATATAAAAGCAGCTTTCCAGGAATCAAACATTTATTTTAAATCCTTTCATTCACAACAAATTACTGGTCAAGCAATTCGTCTTTTAAAAATTCGAGTTCGGAAAAGGTGTGACGGTTCCCCTGTTGAAGTGCGATTTCCATGCCCCGCTCCACCACCTCCAGGGCATCCTCTGTCATGCCCTTGTTTTTATACAGTTGCCCCAGCTGATAATAAACAGGGAGGTAATCCGGCTGATCCTTCAAAAGATCCATGAACACCTGAAGGGCTTCCTCCTGATGAATGGTCGACCCGGCCAATTCCAGGCCCAGTGCATAACGACAAAACGCATCCTGCGGATCCTGCTCCAACAACTGCTTCAATTGCTCAACTCTCTGATCGTTCATACGAATGCAAAAATAGATGGAAGAAGAGAGATTTTTCTCCCTGATACTTGCATTTATCTCCGCCATACGTATTGGCAAATTCCCCTATTTAGAGTAGGTTTGCACCTTGAAAAAGAAGCGAAAATGAAAATTCTTGTTTGCATCAGCAATGTTCCCGATACGACCACTAAAATCAGTTTTACGGACGACAAAAAGGCCTTTAATGCTGCAGGTGTTCAATTCATCATTAACCCTTACGATGAAATAGCCTTGACCCGGGCACTTGAACTCACTGAAAATCAGGGAGGAGCAGTGACGGTAATTACCATTGGAGATGCCAGTACCGAACCCACCATCCGAAAAGCACTGGCTATTGGCGCTACGGATGCCGTTCGCATCAATGCCGTGGCCAGGGATGCCTATTTTGTAGCCAGCCAGGTAGCGGCCTATGCGAGGGACAAAGGCTTTGACTTGATTTTAACAGGAAGGGAGTCAATAGATTACAATGGATCTCAGGTCACTTCCATGATCGGAGAGCTGCTTGATCTGCCTAGTATTTCCATTGTAAAATCACTCCAGGTGGACGGTAGCCAATGCCTCCTCGAACGTGAAATTGAAGGTGGGAAGGAAGTTATCACTTGCCCTTTACCCCTCGTGGCCAGTGCGAGTGAGGGGATGGCTGAACCGAGAATTCCAAATATGCGCGGCATCATGAGTGCGAGAACAAAAGCACTTGCCGTAATTGAGGCGGTTGAAGTACCGGTCCTGCAACACATCGTGCAATACGAAAAACCGGCAGCACGCGGCCAGGTAAAACTGGTACAGGCCGATGAAGTAAACAAACTGGTTGACCTGCTTCATGCAGAGGCCAAAGCCATCTAAACGATCCTTACACAGAAAAAACAAGAACATGTCAGTCTTACTATACGCTGAAAACAACAACGGTAAATTTAAAAAATCATCGTTTGAAGCCGCTTCTTATGCTGCTGCACTTGCCAAACTGATGAACACCGCGGTCTATGCCGTTTCGATTGGAGAGGTAGCGGAGGATGAACTCGAAAAACTTTCCAGATACGGAGTTTCAAAAGTACTGAAGGTAGGGGGTGAACAACTGAAGTCCTTCGTTAACCAGGCCTACGCTGCCGTCATTGCCGAAGCTGCAAAATCAGTCGATGCCGGCGCGGTAGTGCTCACGGCCACATTCAGTGGTAAGGCGCTGGCTCCCCGGGTAGCCGTGAAATTGAATGCAGGATATGTTGACGGGGCGATTAGTCTTCCGCCCAGCGCAACGGATTTTACCATCCGCAAAGGTGCCTTTTCAGGTAAGGCTTTTGCCGATGTAACGTTAAACAGCGCCATAAAAGTAATTGCTATTGTTCCCAACTCATACAAACTGACAGAAGAGCCCCTGCCCTGTACCATTGAAGCATTTGCTCCTGTTCTGAAAGAAAGTGACTTCCGGACCATGGTAAAGGAAATTGTTAGGGCGGCAGACAAGGTCTCCCTGCTGGAAGCTGAGATTGTAGTATCCGGAGGACGCGGCTTAAAAGGTCCTGAGAACTGGGGCATGGTGGAAGAACTAGCCGGTTTGTTAGGTGCCGCTACCGCCTGTTCCAAACCCGTAAGCGATGCCCACTGGAGACCGCACAGCGAACACGTAGGCCAAACCGGAATTGCTGTTAGCCCCAACCTTTATATTGCCATCGGAATTTCCGGTGCCATTCAGCACCTCGCCGGAGTCAGTTCTTCAAAAACCATCGTTGTGATCAATAAGGATCCTGAAGCACCCTTTTTCAAGGCGGCCGATTATGGTATTGTAGGTGACGCCTTCGAAGTGGTGCCCAGGCTCATCGAAGCAGTGAAGGAATTCAAAGCGGCGCATGCCTGATTTTTTTATTATCTTCACATAGCGGTAATGAAAAAGATAAAACTGGAGATCATTGGCCTTTCCTTCAGCCAGACACAGAGCGGGGCTTATGCGCTTATTCTCGGCGAGACCGATGGAAAAAGGAGATTACCCATTATTATCGGAGGCTTTGAAGCGCAGGCCATCGCCGTGGAACTGGAAAATATGCAGCCTTCCAGACCGCTGACCCACGACCTGTTCAGGAATTTTGCTGTTGAATATGAAATCAACATTGATGAAGTGATCATTTATAACCTGAAAGAGGGGATTTTTTACTCTAAATTGATCTGCAGCAACGTCAACGGAGAGACCAAGGAAATCGATGCAAGGACCTCCGACGCCATTGCCATGGCCGTACGCTTTAACTGTCCCATTTACACCTACGAATTCATACTCTCCTCCGCTGGCGTGGTACTGGATGAAACGGAGAACATCGAAGAAGAAAAACCCAAAAGTCTGCCTAAAAAGAGCGCCGAAAAGAAGGTAGTGGCAGGCGAAAGCGAATACGCTTCTTTATCAACGGAAGAGCTGAAGGAATCGCTCATGAAAGCAATTGATGACGAAGCCTATGAAACCGCCTCGAAAATCCGTGACGAACTCAATAAACGGAAAAAATCATCTGAACAGTAGTGCCATGCCTTTTCCTGTTTTTCATAGCTGGAAAAAGTACCTCCTCTTTTTATTTCTGATCAATACACTTCCGTTACAGGCGCAAACGGCACATGAAATCTGCAGAACCTGGCAATACGTCAGCATCTATACGATCGATGGACGGGAGGTACGTAAAATAGGGCATCGAGACCTGATGGTGCTCCGGAAAAAAGGAAAGGAACAGGTGTTTTCCTACTTCCTCCAGCTAGAAAAAGTGAAATCTTCAGGCACCTGGATCCTTCAGGACAGTACCCTTGAATTCACCTACACCACTGGCAAGTCAGGTGACCGAGGCAACGAAGCGTTGGTACGGAAATTCAGGATTCTTGAGGTCAACGACGAAAAACTTCTCCTTCAGGAGACCGGACTTCGGGATCAACCGGGTCTTTTTTTTAGTTATACTTCCTTCAAACCGTAAAATTAAAACTCCGAACCTTTTGCGTTCTTCAACGTAAAACTCCCTTCATCCTTCATGGCCATGAAAATAAAAAGTTCACTCCTGATTGCATTGCTTCTTTTAAATCTTCAAACCGCGCTCGCGCAGTGGAAATGGCTGCATCCGGCACCGCAAGGCAACCACATCAGTCAGCTTAGCTTTATCAGTAATGCTACCGGTTGGGCTGCTGGAGAAAAAGGGGCCTTGATAAAAACCACCAATGGCGGCAGTAGCTGGACCGCCCAATACGCGGGAATCGTAAATGATATCAGCGGCATGCAATTCCCCGACAGCCTGCATGGCTTTATTGCTTCCGAAAGTGAGTTCCTGGTTAGTTCAAACAGCGGACAATCATGGTCCATCCGTTATCGCTTCCCCTCCAATTTCATCAGTGCCTTGTTCATGCTGGATGCGGATACCGGATTTGCAGGCTTAAGCAATGGAAGTGGCATCGGACAACTTTATAAAACCACTAACGGTGGCAGTACCTGGACTTCAGTACTTAACAATGCCGCCGGCGACATCCTCGACCTGTATATGAAGCCATCAGGCGTCGGAGTTCTGTCAGGCACTTCCGGCCTGTTGATGAGGACCACTGATTTTGGCGCCACCTGGACTCCGGTGACCATCGGAACCAGCATGGATTTACACGATGTCAGCATGCCAACCAACAACCATGTCTATGTAGCCGGTGACACGGAACTTTATCAAAGCACCGATGGCGGGCAAAGTTTTTCACCCATCGGAAATCCTGGAAGTGGTGCCGGTGCCGGACTCCTGTCTATCGATTTCGGGAACTCCACCAATGGGGTAGCCGGCTGTACAGGAGGAAATATTTTTTATACCACCAATGCCGGATCAAGTTGGAATCAATATGTATCCAATGCATGGTTTGATGCCAGGGCGGTTTTTGCCAACAACGGTCTGAACTTTTTTGTAGGAGGCAGTAACGGAGGATTATTGAAAACCGGTAATAGCGGCAGCACCTGGCTGGATCTTTCCTCCAGGGTGGCCGAATTCAGGCTGAATGCCATTGATGCGGTAACTACCAGTACCGCCTATGCAGCAGGAGCATCAGGAGTGATTTTACAGACCAGCAACAACGGCAACACCTGGACCGCACAGACCAGCAATGCCGGGGGAGAAGATTTGAACGATTTGTTTTTCATCAATCCCAGTACAGGCCTTGCCGTAGGATCCAACGGAACCATGGTAAAAACAAGCGATGGCGGTATCAACTGGAATTTTGTATTCAGCGGAATCGGCGAAAGCATGTATGGATTGGCACGGGCCGCCAACAACAAGCTCTATGTTTGCGGGGCCAATGGAAAACTGGCCTTTTCCAACGACAACGGCGATACCTGGACCGACTTACCCACATCTTTCACCGGACTGGGCTATGCCTTTACCGAAGTGCAGTGTTTTGGAAACGACACCCTGGTCATATCCACCGATCAGCCCTACCTGGTCAGTACTTACGACAACGGACTTTCATGGAACCTACTGAACAATGGCAGTTCGTTTGAATGCTCAGCCATGTATTTCCGCAATGCGATGTACGGATGGATCGGAACCACCGTGGGGGAGGTATATGCCACGACCGATGGCGGCAATACTTGGACCCTCGCCTATCAAACCCAGAGCAACGCCCCGGTTGGTGCCATTCGTTTTTCCGACCCACTTAACGGGTGGTTTTTCTCCGGAAATGAAATTTTCAGAACAGCGGACGGAGGCGGTGTCTGGGGTCGTGAAATCAATCCCAATCAGGAACCCATTTACGATATCGATTTCCTGAATGGCAACAATGCACTGGCTGTCGGAGACGGTCTTGCCACCATCCTTGCACGCAACAACGACCTGCAGTTGAGTCTGCCCACCCAAATATTCTGTACCGACAACAGCTACACGCTTGCCATCAATGCCATCGGGAACTGGAATCCAGGCAATCAGTTCAGAATTGAGTTATCGGACGAATTCGGCGAATTCATTTTCCCTACTACCCTTGGATTTGTAACGGCTACGGGTACGACCGCAGTACCCATCAATGTACCCAACGGACTCATTGACGGTACCGATTACAGAATCCGGATTTTCTCCACCAATCCTCCGATGTGGAGTTCCCTGAATTCAGTACCGCTCGAAATCAGAACTTCTCCCGAAGCCTACATCGCGGCAGGTGGTCCGACTGCCTTTTGCCTGGGAGGGTCGGTAACCTTGTATGCCTTTACCGGACCAGGATGGGTTTACCAATGGTACAAAGACGGAGTACTCCTGAGTGGTGCCACCGCCGACACGTTGTATGTTACACAAAGCGGCGACTATACCGTCAATGTGAGTGACGGAGTATGCAGCCTCACCTCCCCTATTACAGATGTGCTCGTGATCAATTGCAGTGGAATTTCAGAAAACGGGAATGAACTCTTCTACCGGATCTTCCCGAATCCTGCCACCGAAAACATCACCTTAAGCAATCCGTTTAAGCACGCCATCACCCAGCTTAGAATAACTGACCTTACAGGCCGTCTTATTCTCACCGAGAGCGATATCTCATCGTCGACCATTCAGGTGCAAACCCGGCATCTGGCCAAAGGAATCTACCATCTGGAAATCAGGGGCGACAAACCAGCGGTCCTCCGTTTCGTTAAGCGATAATACCAATCGCTCAACGCACCACTAAAAGACAGTCTTTTCCCGTTTCAGGGAAAAGACTGTTTTATTTTCCATCCAGTGGCGGAAAATGATATATTCGCTGGTACCAATGCCTTTCAGCCAACATGCTTCATCAAAACGCTGTCTTAAAAATCCGGTTGCTATTCTTTTCGGTGCTGATGTATTTTCCGATCGATGGCCAGGTGATGATCGAGTTCAGGGAAAAATCGGTTCGTAAATGGGAACTTTCCGATGGCGACGAATTTAACGGCGATGGTTTAGACCGGGAAAAATGGATGACCTCCTACCCCTGGGCCCGACATCTTTATTGCAGCATGGATGTCAATTATTATTCTGACGGTGATGATCTCATCTGCAAAGAGGGCCTCCTGAACATCAGCGCCAGGGTATCTCCTGTTCAGGCCAGATCCATTCCTTATGAGCGGGATGACTTTCTCCTTCCCTGCGACTTCAAAGCGCCAGCCAGAAACCTGATGCAGTTTGACTATCAGAGTGGATTGATTTACTCTAAAAAAAACTTTTTATACGGTTATTTTGAAATTAATTTCCGGACAGATGCCGGACAGGGATTATGGCCGGCATTCTGGTTATTCGGCGCCGACAACCAGGAAATTGACATTTTCGAAATCGGAGGCGGGCGCACCGGTGATTTTCATGTGGATGTACATTGCAAAAAAGGATGCAAAAATTATCCCGTCTTCCTGGGCCTTCTTCGCACCAACTGGGGCGATTATGTGGAAACAGACGCCAACTGGCAAAAGGAGTATCACACGATTGCAGTGGATTGGGAACCTGAAGGCATTACCTGGTATCTGGATGGAAAAGCCGTTGCCTGGTGGAAAGGGAGTTTTAAAGAGGCATTGGCGTTGATCGCCAATCTGGCCGTTACCAATAAAGCCGGTAGTCTGGGCGGAGCCATTTCAGCTGCCACTCCATTTCCGGCCTTTATGCAGGTGGATTACATCCGTGTATGGCAAAAAAGCAATGAACCTGTTTTACGACTTACCGCTGAATCTATGAAAGCGTCTTATCCTTTGCGACCAACAGCACCATCCAGGTTGCTGAATAGGAAAAGGCCTGAATTCAAACGATCCGTCCTGAAACAGCCCTTTACCCGCCTCCGTCTCCTGCCTGTTCCCGGAGGAAGTATCCGTATTGAACAGGAAGGTACTTTGCAAAAAGAGATCAACATTGCGGTTTTTAAAAAGGGACAATCCCTCCCGCTTTCACAGATACTTGTCAAGGCCCCCCACATGCTTTTTTCACCCGGGTTAAAACCAGGGGTTTATGAACTGAAGGCCGGATTTGACGGGAAATCAGCATCAGTAGTCCTTGAAGTGCCTTAGAGAGCCCCCGAATCGCTATATTTAGTTACCTGAAAAAGCAATGTCGGGGCTATATTTGTAACTTATAGTTTGAAAAAAATAGGGAATGAAACAATTTATTAAAATCTTCTTTGCTTCTATGCTCGGATTTATTTTTGGTCTGATCGTGCTGTTTTTCCTGCTGGTATTTATACTGTCTGCCATGGTATCCTCGATCGGAAATGAGGAGGTTAAAATTGCCGATGGCAGTATTTTACACATCAACCTTGACTATCCCATCAGAGAACGAACTTCTAAAAATCCTTTCGACAGCTTTAGTTTCAATACTTTCGAAACCAGTCTTCACCCGGGGCTCAATGATATCCTGAAATCCATTCGTCATGCTGCCAAAGATGAAAAAGTAAAAGGCATTTATCTTGATATCACCTCTTTTCAAGGGGGATTGGCCAGCGTGAATGAGATCAGGGATGCCTTGTTGGATTTCAAGACCTCCGGCAAGTTCATTTATGCCTTTGCAGATACTTATACTCAGGGAGCCTACTACCTGGCCAGCAGTGCCGACAAAATCTACCTGAATCCTGAAGGCCAGGTTGTCTTAAACGGACTCGCCACGGAAATGATGTTCTTTAAAGGCACCCTCGAAAAGCTGGAGATCGAACCGCAGGTTATACGGCACGGCAAATACAAGAGCGCGGTTGAGCCATTTCTGCTCGAAAAAATGAGTGATGAAAACAGGGCTCAGATTTCTGCCTTCGTAGACCCCATCTGGCAACACCTTTCTTCTGAAATCTGCCGTTCCAGAAAAATAGAGCGTGAATCGTTCAAGTTACTGGTGGACAGTTTTAAGGTCAGAACTGCAAAGGATGCTTTGACACTCAAACTGGTTGACAAGCTGGCCTATTACGATGAATTCATGGCGGATGTCAACCGGAAAATCGGTAATAAAGAGAATGAAAAATTACCCCTGGTCAGTATTGGTCGTTACAGCAAAGCGCCCGCGCCAAAAACGGAAGGTGAAAAATTCTCCATGCAGAAAATTGCCATTGTTTATGCGGTAGGTGCCATTGGTAACGGTGACGGCAATGAGGAGTCCATCGGTTCGGACCGGCTCGCTGCGGCCATCAGGAAAGCCAGGAACGATGACAAGGTAAAAGCCATCGTCATGCGTGTGAACTCACCGGGCGGCGACGCCCTGGCTTCCGAGGAAATCTGGAGAGAAGTCACCCTGGCCCGGAAGGAAAAGCCCTTTGTTGTTTCCATGGGTGACCTTGCCGCCTCCGGAGGATATTACATCAGCTGCGCGGCAGACGCCATCGTGGCACAGCCGAACACGCTTACGGGATCCATCGGCGTTTTTGGCCTTTTATTCAATGCTGAAAAAATGCTTAAAAACAAACTCGGCATCACCACCGACGTGTACAAAACCAATCCTTATACGGATATGGGAACGATTACCCGATCACTGAGCAGCCAGGAATCGCTGATTCTGCAACAAGAGGTCGATCGGATTTATGATGTATTCACCCGGCGCGTTGCAGAAGGAAGAAAGTTGAACCAGGCACAGGTGGACAGCATCGGCCAGGGCAGAGTCTGGTCGGGGAACAACGCCATTCAAATCGGCCTGGTGGACACCCTCGGCGGACTAGAGACCGCCATTAACATCGCCGCCCAAAAAGCCGGAATCAAGGAGTACCGCACCATCCAACTGCCCGAGCAGAAGGATCCTTTCCAGACCATCCTGGAGGATTTCGCTACGGAAGCCAAAGTCAGAATCATGCAGGAGGAAACCGGCACTTCCTACAGATACCTTCAAGCCACCAAAGAACTTCTGAAATTAAAGGGGGTTCAGGCTCTCAGCCCTTTCAGCATCGGATTTTATTGATCTCAGCCTTTTTTTTGCTGACCGGCCAGATACAAAGCGATAAACTCTGTGAGGTTCTCACGGGAAAGAACTCCCGTCAACAATCCCTGGTGATAGACCGGAGCAAGCGGGAAGTCGGTGGCCCGCATTTTCTCCCAACTGGAATCCAGGTCATCCTCCGTTTCAAATTGCAGCGGATTCTTTAAAATCAAATCAGCAACAGGATGCCCGGGAGGGTATTCCGCAAATCCTTTCAGGAGGTGGTCACGCGTTAACACGCCACTCACCTGCCCGGCCTGATCCATCACAAGAAAGTCGGTGGAATCTCCGGCCAATAATGCCTCGGCCGCCTGCTTCAAGGTATCCTGGTCGTGCAGCGCACTATACTTGCTGATCATCACATCCTTTACCCTGATGCCCTTCAAGGCATCCTGCTGCAGTACCATTTTCAATTCTGCCTGAGCGCCAAGAAACACAAAGACACCAATCAGGATCAGAAAAGGATTGACAAACAAACCGGCTATAACAAACAACACCGCTATGGACTGACCCACGGCGACGGCTATACGGGTTGCTCTTTGCTTTGACCATTTCATGGCCAGCAGGGAACGGAGTATCCTGCCTCCATCCATCGGAAATGCCGGAATCAGGTTGAACACGACCAGAGAAACGTTCACCATAAGCAGGTTAATTACAAAGGAGTTGGCGGAAGGATCCTGGAAGTCAACAGCGATCGGGAAACCCTTCCCGAAAAAAATAAAAACAGCAAGAAGCAAAATAATTAAAACGTTCACAAACGGGCCGGCCATGGCTACTATTAATTCCTGCCTGGGCAGATCAGGCAGTTTTTCCAGACGGGCCACTCCCCCGATCGGCAGCAACGTGATGTCACGCGTATGGATGTGATAACGCGCCGCACTCAGGGCATGCCCGAATTCATGGAGCAACACACACATAAAAACACTCAAGACGAAACCGATCTCTGCAAATACCTCACTGAGTTTGCCATTCTCCAGCATTTTATCCCCTCCGATCCAAATCAGAAGCAGGAAAAAGGTCCAGTGGATAAAGATGCCGATTCCCTTGTACGATCCGATTCTGACTGCGCCTTTCATTATTAACTAAGCTGGTTTTATACAAAGATACCCTGTTTTGCCCAAGCCGTGTCGCCAAATCGGGTGAGACCATGTTCAGATGAGCACCGTGTAATCCGATTGACCTTGTATTAATTGGTATTTTTAAGCCGGAACAAGCTTGTCATGGATAATTCTACCGTATCTGAAATTCTGGAAACCACCGCCCGGCTCATGGAGCTGCACGGAGAAAATCCCTTCAAAATAAAATCCTATCAAAGTGCCGCCTATAAAATTGAAAGGCTAAAGGAAAATCTCATTGGAAAGTCGCAGGATGAACTGGAGAAATTAGACGGTATTGGAAAAAGTCTCAGCCTTAAAATCCTTCAGTTGCTGAACGACGGCAGCTTCCCGGAACTGGATCGTTTACTTTCGGAGACTCCCGAAGGGGTACAGGAAATGATGCGGATAAAGGGCATTGGTCCCAAGAAAGTGGCCCTGCTCTGGAAAGAACTACAGATTGAAAGTCCGGGCGAATTACTTTATGCCTGCAATGAAAACAGGCTGGTGGAGTTAAAAGGATTCGGCGCAAAAACGCAGGAGCAAATCAAACGGTCGATTGAGTTCAGCATATCCCAAAGGGGTTTGTTTCACTTTGCCACTGCAGAAAGAAGCGCTCTCCTGCTTTTAAAGGAACTGGAGGGCTTAGACCTGAAATTTAAGCCCGTGATTTCAGGCGAAATAAGACGAAAATGCGAAATCGTTTCATCGCTTGATTTTATTGCCTGTCATGATGACTACGACGCTATTCTGAAAAAGCTTAGATCAACCGATGAGAAAGGGTTTTCCGGAATTTCAGAAAACGAACAGGGGATTTCACTAAAAACTGAAGAAGGGCTGCCGGTTCAGATTCACTTCAACAGAAAGGGAACCATGGCCTGCCTGCAATGGACCATCACCGGAAACAACGAACACATCCGGCAATGTCTGGATCTTTCTGGACTGACGTTGACCGATCTGGAAAATGCCGAAAGTGAAAGTGATCTTTATGCCAGATTCGGACTCCCCTACCTCGAGCCGGAATGGAGAGAGGGGCGTACAGAAATCAGGCGGGCCAGGGAAGGCCACATCCCGGCTTCTTTGGTCGACGTTCATGATTTGAAAGGGATTCTTCACAATCACTCCACCTACAGCGATGGCATACATTCACTGGAAGAAATGGCGGTGGCCTGCAAAGAACTGGGGTATGAATACCTTGGGATTTGTGACCACAGCAAGAGTGCTCAATATGCCGGAGGATTAAGCATTGAAAAAGTCAACATGCAGCAGGAAGAAATCCGCCAGCTAAATAGCATACTCCAGCCTTTCCGCATCTTTTCCGGGATCGAATCAGACATACTCGCGGATGGAAGCCTGGACTATCCGGATGAAATACTGGCCGGCTTTGATTTCGTTGTAGCTTCTGTGCATTCCGGTTTAAGGATGGACAAGGATAAGGCCACACAACGCCTGTTGACCGCGATCAGAAACCCTTATACCACCATCCTGGGGCATCCTTCGGGGCGATTACTGCTTTCGAGAGAAGGATACCCCCTTGATTACGAAAAGATCATTCAGGCATGTGCCGAAACCGGCGTGGTCATCGAACTCAATGCCCACCCCTACCGGCTGGATCTTGACTGGCGGTGGATTGAATATGCCCTCGAAAAAGGTGTTAAAATATCCATCAATCCGGATGCGCACAGCACCGAAGGCTACCGGAATATGTATTACGGGGTTTGCACCGGCCGGAAAGGATATTTAACTCCGCAGGAGACTTTCAGTGCCATGGGCCTGAAAGACATTGAACAATGGTTTAAAAACAAAAAAGGGAATCACACCCCGCATTGATTTTTTATTTAACTTTATGCAAGCGGTTTAATCCTTCAGCAAATGGCCATCATCAGCTCGGTACTTTCCTGGATCATCAAGCAAAGGCTGCATCAGATCGAGCTTTTCATGAAATTTCCCAACGAGGTACAACAGGATCTATTGAAAAAACTGATCATCACTTCCCGGTATACCGAATTCGGACGCCGGTATGACTTTTCCTCCATATCAAGTTCAAGGGAATTCAGAGCACGCATTCCTCTGCAGGATTATGAAAGCCTCAAGCCTTATATACTCCGGCTCAAGGCGGGTGAACAGCATTTGCTCTGGCCCAGTGATGTACGCTGGTTTGCCAAATCGAGCGGAACGACCAACGATAAATCGAAGTATATCCCGGTATCTACGGAAGCGCTGGAAGAATGCCATTACAAGGGGGGCAAGGATCTGCTCTGCCTGTACTTCCACAACAATCCGGAAACACAACTTTTCAATGGCAAATTGCTTTCTCTGGGAGGCAGCCATCAGATTAACTCCCTCAGCAACGATTCATTTTACGGTGACCTGAGCGCTATCCTCATTCAGAACCTGCCGTTCTGGATTCAGCTTTTCAGGACACCGGACCGTTCGATCGCTCTGATGAACGAATGGGAAGAAAAAATTGAAAGGATGGCAAGGGCCACCATGAACGAAAATGTGACCAATATTGCCGGGGTACCTTCCTGGACACTGGTTTTATTAAAACGTATTCTGGAGCTCAGCGGCAAACATGATCTGACGGAGGTATGGCCCAATCTTGAATTGTTTGTGCACGGTGCCGTAAGTTTCACTCCTTACAGGGATCAGTTCCGGAAGCTGATACCCAGTCCGGATATGCACTACCTGGAAACCTACAATGCCTCCGAAGGCTTCTTTGGCATCCAGGATCAACTGAACTCCGACGAGATGCTGCTGATGCTGGATTATGGCATTTATTACGAATTCCTTCCTTTCAGTGAATGGGACAAGGAACAGCCTCAAACGCTCAGCCTTGACCAGGTGAAACTGCACGAGAATTATGCCATCATCATCACTACCAATGCGGGATTGTGGAGATATAAAATCGGAGATACCATAGAATTTACATCGCTGAATCCATACCGCATCCGCATTACCGGAAGGACGGCTCATTTCATCAATGCATTCGGGGAGGAACTTATCATTGACAACGCGGAGAAAGCCATTCGGGAAGCCTGTCTGGCCAGCGGGGCTGTCATCCGTGATTATACCGCGGCACCGGTCTATTTTAACGAGGAACGCTCCGGCGCTCATGAATGGCTGATTGAGTTTGAAACTCAGCCTGCCGATCTGCAGGATTTCACCGTCTTGCTGGATGAAGCCTTGAAAAAGCAAAATTCCGACTACGAAGCAAAGCGTTACAAGGATAAAATATTACGCCTGCCCATCATACGAAGTATCCCTTCCAGAACGTTTTACAACTGGATGAAAAAGCGCGAAAAGCTTGGCGGCCAGCACAAAGTGCCCCGCCTGGCCAACCATCGCCATTACGTTGAAGAAATACTGAATAATGAATGGAGTAAAACGTAAAATCTGCCTGATTTTCCTGCTTGTCTTCACGTTAAACACGGGGCCTTCTTTCGCTCAGGTCTCTGGCCGGAGTATCCCTTCGGTCAGTAATTTTGAACTGGACCCCTTGGGGAATTGCTATTACCAGAGCGGGAGCGACATCATCAAACTAAACAAAGAAGGAAAAGAACTGGTACGATACAGCATGAAGGATCTGGGCCGTCCCTCCTCTTTCGATGTAGGTAACCCGATGCGCATCCTCGTTTTTTATGCCGAATTTGCCATCATCCGTATCCTTGACAACAACCTGGTGGATCAGTCGGAGCTCGATCTGCGTACACTCGGTTTACTGCAGCCAAAAGCCATCGCAGGCACCCCGGATCAGGGGATCTGGATTTTCGAAGAAATCTCAGGCGCTCTGATCAAGCTGGATGCGAAACTGAATACACCGGCCATCTCGGTAGACCTGAACCAGCTGCTGGGGAGGCGACCATCTCCCTCCCGGCTCCTTGCAAACCAGGAGTGGCTGATCTTTGTTGACCAGCAGGAAGTCATTGTTTTTGACCAATTCGGAACAAAATTCAAATCCATCCCCTTTCACGAAAAGCCCAGGCTGGTGCAAATTGCAGAAAATGAGCTCACGATTGATTCGGGAGACGAATTGCTGCGGTATCAGTTGCGGTTAAACCAGCTCAGAAAAGAAAAAAGCACGATACCGACAAAGGCGATAAAAGCCTATCTCTCAGAGGAGAAATACTGGTTTATACAGGATCAAAACCTGTTTTTAGCGCAATGAACTTTTCAACAGCCTTTGGCTGGCTTGCCCGCAGCATATATTTTTGATCCTTCGGGTAATATCATCAGCCCTGTTTCTCTCTAAAAAAAATAAAAATTGGCTACAAGTTCCCCAACCAAAAACATGCATATTGCCGTGGCAGGCAACATCGGCTCCGGTAAAACCACGCTCACCAGTCTTTTGGCTAAAAATTTAAAATGGGAGCCGCATTACGAAGATGTGGATGACAATCCATACCTGAATGATTTTTATGAAGACATGCAGCGATGGTCTTTTAATCTTCAGATCTTCTTCCTGAACAGCCGCTTCAATCAGATTTTAAAAATCCGCAAGAGCAATAAGACGGTTATTCAGGATCGGACCATTTATGAAGACGCATACATTTTTGCGCCCAACCTGCATGCCATGGGCCTGATGACCACACGCGACTTCAACAACTACCTGGAATTGTTTAACCTGATGGGGAATTTTGTTCAGGCACCGGATCTGTTGATTTATCTGAGAGGCACCGTGCCGGCTCTGGTCAACCAGATCCAAAAACGCGGAAGGGCGTACGAAAATTCCATTCGACTGGATTACCTGAAACGTCTGAACGAACGCTACGAAGCCTGGATTTCGCAATACGAATCAGGCAAATTGCTCATCATTGATATAGACGATATCAACTTTGCAGAAAACCCGGAACATCTGGGAATGGTGATCAATAAAATCAATGCAGAATTACACGGCTTGTTCTGAGGACTGAGAGAAACTCGCGGGCCCTGGCTTTAATTTTTATTCAAACCCCTGAGCACTTGTTTCGTTACATCCAGCGAATCACTGGCCAGGAGAATTCCGCCTCCCCTTGAATACCCCAGGATAAAATCATACTGATGACCCTTATTGAACACTTTCAGGTAATTCATCAGGTCGGCATGCAAGGTATCGGTAAGTGCGGCTTCCTCATTCTTGAGTTTATCGAGCAGGTTATCGCGGTCTTCCATCAGGGCCTGTTGTTTTCGCATCAGTGATTCCTCCCTTAACTGGCGTTCACCGGCACTCATCCCTTCCGCCTTGCTCTGGTAGTCCTTTATTTCCCTTTCCAGCGCATTTCCACGTGAAGTAAGCAACTGATCCAGGCTGTCCCTTTTCTTCTCCATACGATCCTGCATCGCTTTAAAAAGCGAATAACTTTCCATCAGGGAATCAGAGTTGACAAACACAATCCTGGATGCTGCAGCCTGTCCGCTCACCGGAATGACTACCTCTTCCTCCTGAGAATAGTGCTTGTAATACAGGAAACCGACTGCAAAAAGCAGTATGATATTGATAATCAATGATACTTGTTTCAAGGCGCTTGTTTTTTGCAAAGATAGAAAAGCACAGGTTAAACGCGTCATCCGAACGCTCCGGCAATGTACCTTTGCAGGTTCATAGTAAATCATGGGATTCAACGAGGAAATCAAGAAGAGAAGGACTTTTGCGATCATCAGCCACCCCGATGCCGGAAAAACCACATTAACGGAGAAATTTCTGCTTTTTGGAGGTGCCATCCAAACCGCCGGCGCTGTCAAATCCAATAAAATCAAAAAGAGCGCCACCTCCGACTTTATGGAGATAGAAAGACAGCGTGGTATCTCCGTAGCCACCTCGGTGATGAACTTCGAGTACAAGGACACCCTGATCACTCTGCTGGATACGCCTGGTCACAAGGATTTTGCGGAAGACACCTACCGCACCCTGACGGCAGTGGACAGTGTCATTCTGGTGGTGGATTGCCAGAAAGGTGTGGAGGAGCAAACCTACAAACTGATGGAAGTTTGCCGGATGCGGGATACACCGGTAATCATTTTTGTAAATAAAATGGACCGTGAAGGGAAATACCCTTTCGACCTGCTGGATGAACTGGAAAATAAGTTGAAAATCAAAGTCAGACCGCTCAGCTGGCCGATCAGTATGGGGCAAACTTTTAAAGGGGTGTATAACCTGTACGACAAAAGCCTCTATGCCTTCACACCCGGAACAGATAAAAAGCCCGAAGGAATCAGCATAAAGAGCCTTTCCGATCCGACACTCGACCAATTGGCGGGTACATATGCGCAGCAATTACGAGAAGATGTAGACCTGATTGAAGGGGTTTATGAGAACTTCGATACCCATGATTACCTGGAAGGCAAGCTCGCTCCGGTATTTTTCGGATCTGCCATTAACAATTTCGGGGTGAAGGAGATGCTCGATACCTTCATTGAAATTTCTCCGGTTCCGGGCAGTCGTCCCACTGATAAACGGGAGGTAAATCCGGAAGACAAGCAATTCACCGGCTTCATCTTTAAAATCCACGCCAACCTCGACCCCCGGCACAGAGACCGGATTGCCTTCCTGCGGGTTTGCAGCGGGAAATTTGAAAGGGGCAAATTCTACCATCATGTACGGCTCGACAAGGATTTACGCTTCAACAACCCGGCTACCTTTCTCGGGCAGAGCAAGAGCATCGTCGACGAAGCGTATCCAGGCGATGTAATTGGCTTGTATGACTCGGGCAATTTCAAAATCGGGGATACACTGACCGAGGGTGAAAACATGAACTTCCAGGGAATACCCAGTTTTTCACCTGAAATTTTCAAGGAATTGGTCAACACCGATCCGATGAAAACGAAACAACTGGAGAAAGGCATCGCTCAGTTGACGGATGAAGGGGTTGCTCAATTGTTTATTCAATACGGCGGAAACAGGAAAATTGTAGGTACGGTAGGCGAACTTCAGTTTGAAGTCATACAATACCGCCTGGAACACGAGTATGGCGCTTCCTGCCGTTTCAACATGATCAGTGTTTTCAAAGCCTGCTGGATCACTTCCGAGAACAAGGAAAAGCTGGATGAGTTTGTGCGTTTCCGGCAGCACCAGGTAGCTTCAGACAAAGACGGGAACTTGGTTTATCTGGCCGATTCGCAGTGGATGCTTGATCAAATGATTAAAAACTATCCGGAAGTTCAGTTTCATTTCACTTCCGAATTCAAACGAAAAGCCCTCAGCGAAAATCAATAAACGCGGCAAAGGCCTGGTCAGGTTTTCGAAGAAAAAGTCCATTCAAGGAAACGAGGGAATACCTCCGCCCAGGTGGCTTCGTTGTGTTCGCCGCCCTCGATCTCCAGGTACTCCAATTCACGGCCCATTTCATATCCCAGCGATTGCAGTTCAGCAATTAGGTCCAGGGTATCCTCTATCGAATCAATGATCCCGTTATTGTTCCTGTCGGAAACTTCGTCAAGGGTTCCGCACTGGAACCAAAACGACTGCTTGCTCTTGGCATCGGTCGCCCTGACCATTTTGTGCATGATACGGTCGCTGTTGTCATCGTATCCACTGTCATAGCCCTTACTTCTCCACCAGAAAGAACCTGAAAATACACCGGCTTTCCCAAATACATGCGGGTAATTCCAGGCAATATCAAACGCGCTCAACCCTCCCAGGGAAAACCCCGCAATGGCCTTCTCCCCGGGGGTATCCCTCAGCCGGAAGTTCTTTTTCATTAAGGGTAAAAGCTCATTCACCACAAAACGGCTGTACTTTGATGCTTTATCACCCCGGCTTTTATAATCCGGCACACCGGCCACGCCGTATTCATGAAGACGATTGTGTGCATGGACACCGGCCACTATCAGCGGAGGTATCCTGTTTTCCTGATAGAGTTTGAACAGCGTTTCTTTCACCTTCACTTTGTGCAGGAGTTGCCCGTCGTTGAGTAAAAGAAAGGGAAAGGAAAACTGGGGTGTCACGTCGTACCAGGGAGGAAGCAACACTTCAATTTTTACATTTCTCCGAAGTGCCGCTGAATAAAAATCCTCGATAAAAACACTTTTTATCAGCGACTCATGCGGTTTCTTTTCAGGGGATTTCTTCAAGCCGGTATGCTTTTCTGTTATGTACGCTGTCATTACCTGGTATTCCGGCAAAAGTAATCTCTTCAGCCTTGAAGGGAACCCTGCAGTTGAAAAATACGCAACAGTTTACAACAGAAAAATGTGAACAGGATGCAGGTATTACTTTGATACCGTCTGATACTGCAACTCACCGCGTTCTATCTGTTGCACGATGGATTCGATCAGGGCATCTTCGGCCTGGGCATTATAGGTTGACTTCAGGTTGGAACCGAAAAGCCGGGCAATCCCTTGCCAGAAAAAGGCCTGCAGTGAGCCCCGTAATTCCTTCACCAGGGCATACGACGTGGACCCGGTTTCACGGTCAATCAGCTTGATCAGAATTCTGCCCTGTGTAACGGTCAGTTTCTTTAAATCCTTTTCAAACTGCTTTTTTAAATCCGCTTCGGTGTGCTTGATAAATTTCTTCCGCAGCTTTTCATTCGGAATATTGGCCACGCTGTCATTGATGAATTTCAGTTGGGATGCGGCCAGCCTTGCATATGGATAAGCCCTTAAAACATCTCTTCTCAATTTTAAATAGGCCTTCATTTTGGCGGCAGCCTCCGGAGAAATGCTCGCGTAGATTTCAGCAGGAGCCAGGTTGATCAGTGGAACCGTATCTCCGTCCACTACAGAAGCCAGCACTTTATAACGACCGTCGGGCATTTGCACCTGTGCCTCCGCAAGAACAGCGGAAATCATGCTCATAAACAGTACGATTGCTTTTTTCATGCCACGGTTCATACCCTAAATACGTGCCAAACTCAGGATCGGTTCAACTTCCAGGCAGATATTTGCCCGGAACTTTTGGCAAAAACGCCGGTTCTGCCGCTTTTATTTTCCTGATTCTGCAAATGACAGGCCATGAGGGCGGCTGCGCTGACTTCCTTTTCTGATAACTGAGGCTTCAGATGATCAGGACTAAAATAGCGTGACACAAAATGGGTATCAAAATTACCAGAGGTAAAGGCTTCGTGTTCCATCACAAAACGGCAAAACGGTAGGGTTGTTTCACAACCCACGATGGTATATTCATCGATGGCCCTGATCATTCTATCGATCGCCTCTTTCCGGTTCTCACCCCAGGTGATCAGTTTGGCGATCATCGGGTCATAGTAGATGGGTATATCCATGCCTTCCTCAAATCCGTCATCGACCCGTACACCCGGCCCTTGCGGGCGCACGTAACGGACTAATTTTCCAATATCCGGCAGGAAGTTATTCGCAGGATCTTCGGCATACACCCTGACTTCAACAGCGTGTCCGTTTATTTTAAGGTCGTCCTGCCCAAACGACAAGGGATGACCTTCTGCGATACGAATCTGCTCCTTCACCAGGTCCACTCCGGTGATCATTTCGGTGACCGGGTGTTCCACCTGTAATCGGGTGTTCATTTCCAGAAAATAGAAGTTCAGCTGTTCATCCATCAGAAATTCAACCGTACCTGCTCCCACATAATTACAGGAGCGCGCCACCTGCACTGCACATTCACCCATGGCTTTCCGGATCTCCGGAGTTAAAATGGAGCTGGGCGCCTCTTCCACTACCTTTTGATGCCTGCGTTGCACGGAACATTCCCGTTCGAACAGGTAAACAATATTCCCATGGAGGTCGCCCAGCACCTGGATTTCAATGTGACGCGGCGAACCAACGTAGCGCTCAATGAAAACGGAACCATCGCCAAAGGCCGAGGTGGCTTCGCTTACCGCCCTTTGCAACATTTCATCAAATTGTTCCTCCCCTTCCACAATTCTCATTCCCTTCCCACCCCCTCCGGCAGAAGCCTTTATCAGAATCGGGAAACCTACCTCCCTGGCCACCAGCCGTGCCTTGTCCACATCGGTGATGGCATAATCGGTTCCGGGAACAAGCGGTATGTTGTATTTCCTGGCCGCAGCCTTGGCGGCCAGTTTACTACCCATCACTTCCATCGACTCCGGAGAGGGTCCGATCAGGGTTAAACCGGCCGTTTTTACGGCACGGGCAAAAGCGGGATTTTCAGATAAAAAACCATAGCCGGGATGTATGGCCTGAGCAACTGTTTTCAAGGCAGCATCGATGATTTTATCGATCAGCAGGTAACTTTGATTCGAGGGAGGAGGACCTATACACACTGCTTCATCCGCATACCTGACCTGGAGTGAATTGCGATCCGCCTCGGAATACACGGCCACGGTTTTAATACCCATTTCCCGGGCTGAGCGCATGATTCTCAGGGCTATTTCACCCCGGTTAGCAATAAGGATTTTTGTAAATTTCATCGGGTAAAACTACTAATGTTCGGCCTAAAATTAAAAAAGGCCCTATTCCATCCATCGGTGTTCGCTGTGGCAGGTGCACCGGTCTGAGTTCAACCGGATAAAACACGTGTACCGTGTACCCTGCTTTACTGCAGCCTGCTTACTACCCGCCAACGACTTTCGATGGAAAACTCAGAGCAGTTTTTCCATTTGCTCTTTTGCATGTCTCCGGGAACCATCCTGCACAGGCGGCATGGTTTTGAAAAGATGATCCCACACAGGCATGGATACACCAAATGCCGAATCTTCGGACTTATAATGATGCAGCGCATGGTGGGTCCATAGAATCCTGAAAAAATTAGCCGGCGGCCTGAAGCGGTGTACGGCATAGTGGATGAGGAGGTAAGTGGAATACCCTGACAAAAATCCAGGAAAGAATAACAATACCTCCTCTTCAAAAATTACTGAAAAGAAACCGTAAAAGAGCAAGGCGATGAGAATCGATAAAACCGGTGGCATCACCAGGCGGTCTTTGTCTTTGGGGAATTCGTGATGAACACCATGAATTTTATACTTCAGTATTTTTTGCCGTTCGGTGGAGGCATGAAAGTGAAACAGCCAGCGATGGATGGAATACTCCACCAGGGAAAAGACCAGCAGTCCAAGGGGGAAATAATAGATCAATCTCCACAATTGCAGGCCGGGCTTCAATGTCGCATATGAAACAAGGAGGATTGCAAGAATGAAATAGAGCGTAACCGGAATAGCAAAATGCGTTCTCGTCAGTGCTTCCAGAAAGCGATTGCTGAAAAGCGACGTGGTTCCTTTGTTTTTGATGTGGTAGGATCTCATGAAAAACAATTGTCAGGCAAATATATAGCGAAAAAACCGGACAAACATTGTGCTTAAAACCGAAAAAAAACGGTTTCACGATTAAAAATCTACGTTCCGGTACATCACTTCGCCATTCATCATCCGGCTTTCCTTTTTGCACACAAAAAAAAGACCCGGATATTTCCAGGTCTTTCTTCATGAGATGTTGTTTTCCAATCAGGCCACTACCTTTTGAACGAGATCGGCCGCTTCCTTCAATTCAATCGCCGAGAAAACCTTGAGGCCACTGGCATCGATCAGCTTTTTAGCTTCATCGGCATTGGTACCCTGCAACCTTACAATGATGGGAACCGGTATTTCGCCGATATTTTTGTAGGCATCTACAATGCCCTGAGCCACCCGGTCGCAACGTACAATACCCCCAAAGATATTGACCAGAATTGCTTTAACATTCGGATCCTTCAGGATGATACGGAAGGCCTGTTCCACCCTGGCCGCATTGGCAGTACCACCCACGTCAAGAAAATTCGCCGGTTCACCACCCGCCAGTTTAATGATATCCATGGTAGCCATGGCGAGGCCGGCTCCATTCACCATACAACCCACATTGCCGTCGAGTTTCACATAATTCAGATTGTGCTCGGCCGCTTCCACTTCGGTTGGATCCTCCTCGAGGATGTCACGCATGGCTTCGTATTCGGGATGCCTGAACAACCCGTTTTCATCCAGGTTCACCTTGGCATCTACCGCGATAATTTTGTCATCGGATGTTTTTAAAACCGGATTGATCTCAAAAAGGGAGGAATCCGTTTGATCGTATGCTTTGTACAAGGCGCTTACAAAGCGTGTCATCTCTTTGAATGCATTTCCACTCAAGCCGAGGTTAAAAGCTATTTTTCTGGCCTGAAAGGGTTGGAGGCCGACTTTGGGGTCTACCTCCTCTTTAAAAATCCGTTCCGGTGTTTTTTCGGCTACCTCTTCAATATCCATTCCGCCTTCTGTAGAATACATGATAATATTACGGCCGGATTGCCGGTTAAGTAAAACACTCATATAAAACTCAGCGGTTTTGGAAGCACCCGGGTAATATACATCCTGGGCAATAAGCACCTTGTGCACTTTCTTGCCTTGTGCACCGGTTTGAGGGGTGACCAGATTCATTCCAATAATTTGCTCTGCTTTCTCGCGAAGTTCATCGAGATTTTTAGCCAGCTTTACACCACCGCCTTTACCTCTGCCACCGGCATGAATCTGAGCTTTTACCACCCACCATTGCGTTCCGGTTTGCTCCGTTAGCTTTTTTGCAGCTTCTATCGCCTGATCAGCCGTTTCCGCAACTATACCTTCCTGGATGGCTACCCCAAAGCTTTTTAAAATTTGCTTCCCCTGATATTCGTGTACATTCATTTTATTATTTTCTTATTCGCAAAAATAGAAAAAAGCCCAAGGCGGGAAACTTCCCGTCTGCCTATTTTCAGCTATTTTTTACAAAAATTCATGAGGGCTTTCAGCCCTTCTCCCCGGCTTTAAAGTCCCCTACAGAAGCAGGCCGATCATACTTTTACAGCAGAAACAAAGCGATCGTTCCCAGACAAATCCCTGTAAATCCGGACATCTTCAAGTGATTCATTTTCAAAAAGGGCGGCTACCTCTTCCGCAAAACGCCGATTCACCTCTACCCAGACGCGACCGTACTTATTCAGGTTAAGCACAGCAAAGCCCGCGATGCGCCTGTAGAACAAAAGCGGATCGTCGTCCGGTACAAACAAGGCCAAATGCGGTTCAAAACCGGTGACCGGTACAGCCATCCCGTTGAATTCATCCATGGTCACGTAGGGAGGATTGGATACCAGCAAATCCAATCCCGAAAACGGCACGTCGGGTCCGGTTTCAGCCAGTACATCCCATCTAAACCAGTTCACCGGTAATTGGAGTACTTCGCTGTTCCTTTTCGCAATATCCAAGGCGTCACCTGAAACATCCGCCCCAAAAACCTGAGCGTCCGGAAAAGCCTGCTTCAAGGACAAGGCAATGCAACCGCTGCCACTACAGAGATCGAGCATCACGGCCTCACCGGGAAAGCGCTGCTCCTGAATAAACAACATCAACTCTTCCGTTTCCGGCCTGGGTATCAAAACCCGCTTGTCTACCAAAATCTTCAGTTCGTTGAACCAGGCATACCCCAAAATATACTGAACGGGCTCTCCCGCTTTCAATCGTTCCAGGTCGGACAGCAATTGTCTTTCCTGATCTGCAGGCAGCTCCTCCGCGGATTTGTGACTCAATTCAAAAAAAGAAAAATTCAATCTCTCCTGAAGCAGGTGCTTGATCAGAGCGTTTATCTCACCCGTCTCATACAGGCCAGCAAGTTCATTTTTTACTCTATCTGAAAATCCGGAAATGGTCATATAACAAAAATAATTAAAATCTCCATTTTTAAGAGGTAGCGGATTAAAATGGTCAGGAGGCATTACTTTTACATGCGGCAATGAGCACACCGGAAGTCTATATGAAACGCTGTTTACAGCTAGCCGAAAATGGCATCGGTCATGTTTTCACCAATCCCCTGGTAGGTTGCGTCCTTGTGGAAGACAACCGGATTATTGGAGAAGGCTATCACCGCTTTTTCGGCGGACCTCATGCGGAAGTGGAAGCCATCAACAGCGTGAGGGAAAGCCATACACTGACCCACTCAACGCTTTATGTCAACCTGGAGCCTTGCTCCCATTTCGGAAAAACTCCTCCCTGTTGCGATTTGATTATTTCGAAAGGAATACCCCGCGTGATCATCGGAATGAAGGACCCATTTGCCCGGGTAAATGGAGAAGGGATAAAAAAATTAAGGGCGGCCGGAATCCATGTCGAAGTTGGCCTGCTGGAAGATCCATGCCGGGAAATCAACAAAAGATTCATCTGTTTTCATACGCGTAAACGTCCGTACCTGGTCCTGAAGTGGGCCCAGAGCAGCAATGGCATGACAGGCATAAGAGGGCAGCGAATGGAAATCAGCAACCGCATCAGTAAAATGTATGCTCACAAATGGCGACAGGAAGAAGCCGGCATCCTGGTGGGTTCAGGAACTGTTCTGAGCGATAATCCACAACTCAACACACGGCTCTGGCAGGGCCCTTCCCCGATAAGGATCATCGCTGACCGCAGTGGCAACTTGTGCGGCCGGCACGATTTAAAGGTGTTTGACGGCAGTATCCGGACCCTTGTGCTTACGCAGCAGGATAACCCGGATTATCCTCATTCCGAAGTTATTCGGATTGCCGACCATGGCGATTTTTTCGATGCATCCCTCCAACATCTGCATCAGATTGGAATCATCTCTGTGCTGGTTGAAGGCGGATCGCGGATTCATCAACTGTTGCTGGAAAGAAATTTATGGGATGAATGCAGAGTGTTTGTCAGTCGTGAAAACTTAGAAAATGGCATCCCGGCCCCTACCCTTCCGGCCGGTGCAAGGGTTGATACGATGCTGGAGGACAACCTCCTGATCACCATTCGAAATCCAGATACTGTATGAATGCCGCATTGCTGATAAATCTATTGATCGCCTCTTTTCTTTCCGCCCTGCTTTATGTGATCCTGAAATTCTTCCAGGTGTACCGGATAAACAATCTGCAGGGACTCACCTTCAATTATTTTACCGCTTCAGCCCTGTCCTTCACCGGCAGGTTTGAACACAACCTGAGCATCCTCGATACGAGCGGCGATTTCCTGCAGTATGCCCTGTTGATCGGAGCACTTTTCATACTGGTGTTTTATTGCGCCGCTCTCACCGCCCAGCATGCCGGAATTACCGTGACTTCCATAGCCGGAAAAATGTCGATGATCATACCCATATCGGTGGGCATCTTGGTCTTTCATGACCGTGTTTATCCGCTTCGTATTGCGGGAATGCTCATCGCTATGGCAGCGGTGCTGATGAGTACTTTTAAAGGAAATTCTTCAGGTGACGAAGTGCAGCAGGACCGTAAACTGAAGTTGATATTGCCACTGCTTTTATTTGCCGGGAGCGGCCTGGTGGATACCTGCATTAAACTTTCGGAACATTACCTAATTACCGAGGACAACCAGGAGCTATATATTTCATTTCTTTTTGGCTCCGCCGCTATCATTGGTTTCATGATCATGCTTTACAGTTGGGTAAAACACCATAAAAAACCTGGATTCCGTAGCGTTTTGGCGGGAATTCTACTGGGTACTACCAATTATTTTTCCCTCGTTTTCCTGATCAAGGTATTGTCGAGCCCGGGGGTTGAAAGTTCTCTTGCTTTCGCAATGACCAATGTCATGGTAGTCCTGATTTCAACCGTCATTGCCATGCTGGTTTTTAAAGAAAAACTGAACCGGATGAACATGGGTGGCTTGGCCCTGGCGATCATCAGTATCGTAATTTTGTCATTCTAATGCTCTTTGACGATACATATTTCACCATTGAAAAGGAGTCCACTGGAGAATACCGTGAGCGGGGCAGCCGATTTCTAGGAACGGCGCTGCCCATTCGCGATGAAGCACAGGTAAAGGAAATACTTCAAAAATTCAGGAAATCCCATCCGCAGGCCAACCATCACTGCTACGCCTACCGGTTAACCCCCGATCCCGGGGTTTTCAGGTTCAGTGATGACCGTGAACCATCGGGATCGGCAGGCAAGCCTATTTTGGGCGCCATTCTGTCTAAAGGGGTCACAGATGTCCTGGTAGTGGTTGTTCGCTATTTCGGAGGAACACTCCTTGGTGTGCCCGGTCTTATCCAAGCCTACAGAAGCGCCGCTCAGGAAGCGCTACATCACTCCAAACTTGTTGAAAAGCATATTCAGTACAGTTTTAAAATTGTTTTCCCATACGAATTGACCAATGAAGTTTTTCATGTTTTGAGGACTTCACAGGTTCAGATTAAATCCCATGAACAGGCCGACACCTGTTCAATCATTTTCGATATTCGCAAAAATCTTGCTTCAGAAATTGAAAGGAAAATCCTGGAACACCCCATCCTGAGTCACAGAGCGTTCCTGGAGTCATTATAGCCATGCCACTACTTAAAAAACTTTGCAGCATCCCCGCCCCATCGGGCGACGAAGGTCCGATGAAAGATTTTCTCCTTGAATATATTGGGAAAGAAAGTCCGACCTGGAAACGGCAGCCTGAAATCATCCATGGCGATGAATTTCAACATTGCATTGTCCTCGTCTTCGGCCAACCCCGCACCGCCGTATTTGCCCACATGGACAACATCGGCTTCCATGTCCGCTATGGCAATGAACTTGTCAAGATTGGTGGCCCAAAAACGGTGAGCGGCTATACACTGGAGGGGATAGATTCGCAGGGTCATGTGGAATGTGAGTTGCACGTAAACGAAGAGGACCATTCACTTCGTTATCATGGCAGCAGGCTCATCGACCGGGGTACTGCCTTAAACTTCAAAATGAACTTCAGGGAAGATGACCATTATGTTCAATCCTGTTACCTGGATAACCGGCTGGGGGTTTTCAATGCACTAAAACTCGCAGAAACACTTGAGGATGGAGTCATTGTGTTTTCCTGCTGGGAGGAGCACGGCGGCGGTTCTGTCGCGTATTTAACACGGTATTTGTGGGAGCGGTTCAAAATCCGGCAAGCCCTGATCAGTGACATTACCTGGGTTACGGACGGCGTGCAATCCGGAAATGGCGTGGCCGTTTCCATGCGGGATTCCGGTATTCCAAGGAGAATCTTTATTGATAAAATCATTTCCATTCTGAAACAGGAGCATATAAAATTCCAGCTGGAGATTGAGTCGTCCGGAGGAAGCGACGGCAATGAAATCCAGAAGCAGCCTTACCCGATCGACTGGTGTTTTATCGGGGCTCCCGAAGACCTGGTGCATAGTCCAGACGAGAAAGTACACAAGGAGGACATTTCCTCCATGCTGGCCGCCTATCGTGTACTCCTGGCCCGTTTATGAAAAATAGGGACTTAACTTTTGAAGCAATTCTGAAGGAGCCTTACAGGGACGACCGCTTTCCTTACTGAGAAATACCAGTGTGGTTTCCGCATCGTTCAATTTCATGCCGGTTTCATTGAATATCTCATACCGAAAGACTATCTTCACCGAGGGCATGAACGGGATACAGGTTTTAATGTGCAGCAGTTCATCGTAAAATGCAGGCTTGAAATATTTAACCTTGTACTCAAGTACCGGTAAAAGAAATCCTTCTTCTTCCATTCTGCGATACGTCATACCCAGATCCCTCAGCGCTTCCACGCGGGCCACTTCAAAATAGGAAGCATAATTACCATAATAAACATAGTTCATCCGGTCTGTTTCAGCATAGCGGACACGCACACTGGTTTCTGACAAGTACATTCTCAATATTTTCACGAAGATGCAAAAAATGCAGTTCATTTACCGCTCACAAATTCCGTTTCAGAATTAATTTTGTGAAATGAAGAATATCAGCAGACTGCTTATTCCATTTGGACTGGCCATGCTGTTGCTTTTTGCCTGCAACCGGCGGAGCAGTATACACCACGTATATCATTCTCACTATATTCTGTCGCAACAAAACGATGGAACCGGCGACAGCGCGCTACAACACCTCCTCCGTCCGTATAAAGACAGCCTGGAGAAAAGCATGAACCAGGTACTGGTCATCAGCAGCGCCCCTCTGACCAGGGAACTGCCGGAAGGAAGTCTTGGAAACTACTGTGCCGATGCCTCCATGCGGCAGGCCAGCAAAATTGCAGCTGAACTCAGTCTGGATTTGCCTGACTTTTGCTTTTTAAATCACGGCGGACTCCGGGCTCCGCTGCCACAAGGTCCTGTGACGGTAGGCAATGTATTCGAGGTAATGCCCTTTGAAAATGAAATGATTCTTTTGCATCTGAATGGAACCGCCTGCGATAGTATTGCCCGCATCATTACCCGAAAAGGCGGAGCCCCTGTTTCCGGCTTACAAATTCAGATCAATGCCGGGCAAGTTGAATCCTTACTGATCAGAGGAGAACATCCGCAAAAGGACAAAACGTATTGCGTACTGACTTCCGATTACCTGGCCGGCGGAGGCGATGGCTTTGATTTTCTCAGGGACTATCCCTCGCAGAAACTCGGCATTAAAATCAGGGATGCGCTGATCCTGGATCTTCGTCAGTTTGGAGACAAAACGGACACCTTAAAACCATATACCGATGGAAGGATCATCAGGCTACAGTAGAAGAAAGTTCATCGGTCAATCACTGAAGGCACTCAGCATTGCCGGAATATCCGGTATACCCGATCTGGCATGGGCGGATGTTGGCCTGCACAAAATCACCATCTTACACACTAACGATACACATAGCCGAATAGATCCGTTTCCTGAGAACGATCCGAAATTCGCCGGACTC
>JAEUTF010000208.1 GCA_016788185.1 Bacteroidia bacterium
GCGTGTTCCGGTTCTCCATCAAAATATTTCTGCTTTGCCGCTGCTGCTTATAAAAATCAGTCTGAAACATCCTTTTCCTGTCCGAGAAAAAAGCGGCGTTAGCGGCCTGCGAATTTAAAAACATGGGGCTTTCGTGTTTTAGCAGGTCCATACCCTGCGTAGCGGCAGCCGTTTTTACCCTTTGTTCCAGCCAGCAATCGCTGGTATCGATGTATTCAATGGAATGAACCCCTTTGCTTTTCAAATGAGGAATTAGTTTTCTGACATCAGCAAGTTCATCGAATGCTTCAACATACACTACTTCTATCTTCTTCGAAAGCAGGTACTGTTCATAGAACTTCATGCCGGCTCTGTGGAAAGCAATTTTTCGTTTGTGAAAATGATAGTGCCGGAAAAACAGCCGCTCCTCCACCAGGTAAATACGTGAACAGGAAGAAGTCAGCACATTCTGCTCAAACAACTGATGTGGAAATACGATACCGGCTTTATCCATTTTTTCTCATCCTGCATTTATCACTGCAATACAACACCTGCTCCCACACCTTCTTCCATTTTTTCCGCCATGTAAACGGTCTATTACACACCGTACAAATCCGCTGCGGCAAAAATTCCTTTTTCATGCTTGAAAACCCTGTTATCCCTTTTCCATCATGGATTCATACGCTAGCTGGAAGTACCCCCTGCAGGTGCTTAGGTTCTTATGCCTGACATACCTCCGTCCACATACAAAACCTGCCCTGTAATCCAGCTGGCACGATCAGAAAGTAAAAAGGCGCCCATGGCGGCTATGTCCGCGGGGGTACCGATTCTTTTCAAGGGATGCCGCTGGGCATTGGCCGTTCGTTTCTCTTCGGTATTTAACAAGGACGCAGCCAGGGGCGTGTCGGTCAATGACGGGGCAATGCAATTGACCCGGATGTGGGGTGCATACTCCGCCGCAAGGGCCCTGGTCAGCCCTTCGATGGCGCCCTTCGCTACGGCTACCTGCGTATGGAAGGGCAAACCTGTTCTAACCGCCACCGTTGAAAAAAGAACAACAGAAGCATTGTCCGATTTCTTTAACCGTGGCATGACGAGTTGAAGCATTCTGATCGCACCCATAACCTGCAGTTTATAATCTGCCTCAAAATCCTCCGCTTTCATTCTTTCAAATGGACGTAGCTTAATGCTGCCCGGACAGTACGCAAATCCTGCCAGCTCATCGGGTAAAAAGTCAGGAGACAGATGCTCTTCCAGAACATCTAAATGACGATAGCGGATGTTTTCACTTTCGTCGTCAGGTTTGTTTTTATTGTAGGTCGCGATCACTTGTTTGCCTGATCCCGCCAGGTGCAAGGCCAGGGCCTTTCCTATACCGCCGGAAGCTCCGACTATTAAGTATTGCTGCATGGTGATTTTCTTCTGTTGAAGAAACAACAAAAAACGCGGACATTTGTTTTACCCCCGTCTAAGCCCTTGAATTCCCGGCATCAGATCCTAACACATCATGATCCACCATGAAGATCCGTCGCCCATTGTTTCTTTAAATTCCACGGAGGTCATGATTCTTCCTCCCGAAAACAAATCATAAATAATCATAATCGATCATGAAAATCAGCGGCCCATATACTTTGGTCTGTGCACAAAGCATCAGGATGATCCGTGGCCCTTTGATTTTAATAGCTAACAAGGATGCTGAAATTCTTCGTCCCGAAAAGAAATCATAATAAATCATCATCGATCATGAAAATCAGCGGCCCATATACTTTGGTCTATGCACAAAGCATCAGGATGATCCGTGGCCCTTTGATTTTAATAGCTAACAAGGATGCTGAAATTCTTCGTCCCGAAAAGAAATCATAATAAATCATCATCGATCATGAAAATCAGCGGCCCATTTACTTTGTTCTATGTACAAAGCTTCAGGATGATCGGTTGCCCATTGGTAGTTACGCGCTCGTTTAATTTTCAGGTCTGGAAAAAACCTTATCTGCCATCAGACCATTAAAATATCATCCCCTTCTGAAAATCAAGGGCGCATGTACCATGAACGCTACCACTGAACGGTACTGCTCCCGGAGCAACTGAACAGAACCGGTAACAGGTAGCACCATCACCACACCACGGTAAGCCGTCCGTTGAGGCTTTGCTTATCCTGGTAGGGTAATTTATACTCGATGTGGTACACATAAATTCCGGAAGGCGCCGAGTGGTCTTCCGACTTTCCGTCCCAGGCTGTCCGCGGATCCTTCGTCTGAAAAATCATCTGACCGAAGCGATTATAAATTTCCGCGTTGAACAGTTCAGGGACACATTCGCTGTACCAGCTAAAGGTATCGTTTTTGCCATCGCTGTTGGGAGAGAACGCCGAAGGAACATAGAAGTGACAGGAGTCGGCGCAATCCACCACCCGCACATACTTTTGCACTTCAACCGTTCCGCAGGTCAATTGTGCCTTTACGGTGACGAGGTGATTGCCGGCCGCTTCAAATTTTACAGCGGGGTTAATTTCATTCACATCACCGGCACCGGCGCTGCTGAAATTCCAGTGTGCCCCGAGAATAGCGGAATCGGCCTCCAGCATGAAGGTCACCGGATCCTGCAAACAACGTGCGCTGAAATCAAAATCAGCTGTGCACAGGCATTGCACATGGCTGATCAGCACCAGGGCTTCATCGCTGCAGCCATTGGTGTCGGTAACCACGATGCTATAGGTTCCGGAATCATACACAGCGGTAAATGCGGTAATCACATTGCCGTTGAATGTATAAACGGTGCTGTAAGCGCCTACGGCGTACAAGGTACTGAGGTCAACGCTCTGCCAGGGGCACAAGGCAAAAGAAAGATCAGGCCCGAGCGAAGGACCGGTGCCCACGCTGATGCTTACCTGAGCGGTATCGCTGCAACCATAGCTGTTGATGGCCACCAACTGATAAGTGCCGGCGCTGCTGACCGCCTGCGGATTCGAAACAGGCACACCGGCCAGGGTCCAGGAGGCATTCAAGCCGCTTAGCGCAAACAGGCTGTTCAGATCCAATGCACTGCCGTCACAGAGGGAATGGTTCTGATCGGCACCGAGAACCGGAACAGGATCTACGTTCAGGCTGACGTTCGCGGTGGCGGTACATCCGGCGGCATTGCTCACTGTTAGGAGGTAGACACCGGCAAGGCCAACACTCATGGGATTCGCTACCGGATTGCCGTTGAAGGTCCAGCTGACCGTATACGACGCCGTATTGTAAAGAGCCGTGAGATCGGCATTGCCGCCGGAACAAATGCTGAGCTGCTGGCCGGGTCCGAGGACGGGGTTGGGCTGCACCGTCAGGTTCACCAAAGCGGTATCGTTGCAGCCTCCATCGCTGGCTATCAGCGTATATACGCCGGCGTTAGCGGCAGTGGCCGGGGTGAGGAATGGCAGACCCGCGTAGGACCAGGCGGTGCTGTAGGTGCCTGTTGAAAACAAGGCGGTCAGGTCAGTGGTGTTTCCCGTGCAGACGTTCACATTCTGGTCCGGTCCGAGCGCCGGGGCATTGAGAAGACTCAGGAGC
The DNA here is from genome assembly GCA_016788185.1 of Bacteroidia bacterium. GTDB lineage: Bacteria > Bacteroidota > Bacteroidia > AKYH767-A > OLB10 > JAJTFW01. Next base: position 3,528 of record JAEUTF010000208.1, read on the forward strand.
ACAGCGGCCGTATCGCTGCATCCGGCGGCATTGATGGCCACCAGGGTATAGGTGCCGGCCGCATTTACCGCGGAAGGATCCGCTACGGCAGCGCCGCCATAGGTCCAGCTTGTCGTATATCCGGCCGTGTTATAGAGGGTGCTGAGGTTGGCGCTGCTGTTTGAACAAATGCTTTGCGAGCCGTCGGGCCCCAGTGAAGGGCTGGCCTGCACGTTCAGGTTTACCTCCGCGGTGTCGCTGCATCCTGCCCCGGTGGTGACCACCAGACTGTAAACACCAGGCATGGTGGCGGAGGCGGGGGTGTTAAAAGGGTTTCCTCCCGCATACCAGGTGGCCGACATCCCGGAGGTGTTGTAGAGTGTGGTCAGGTCAAATGATAGTCCGCTGCAGATGGAAACGGACTGGTCGGGGCCCAGGGAAGGGTTCGGAGAAAGGTTCAGCGTGACCAGCGCGGTGTCGCTGCAGTTGGAGGGGTCGGTGACTACCAGCATGTAATTGCCACTGGCATTTACGGCAGCAGGATTCGGTACAGGGTTGCCGTTATAGGTCCAGTTGCTGATCATGCCGGTGGTGCTGTACAGGGTGGTCAGATCGAAACTGCCCGTTTGGCAGGCATTGATGATCTGGTCGGCCCCCAGGGCGGGACCGGGGAGCACCGCCAGTGTCACCTGAACGGTATCCGAACATCCGCTGACGTTCGTCGCGACCAGGGTGTATAATCCGGCGGCAGAAGCGGCGGCAGGACTCGCAAAGGGGGCGCCGTTGTAATACCAGGAAGTTGTCAGTCCGGTGGTGGCGAAATAATTCGTCAGGTCGATGCTGGTTCCGTTACAGGTATTCAGGTTCAAATCGCTGCCCATGTTGACTGCCGGCGATATGCTAAGATTCACCAGGGCTGTATCGGAGCAGCCGGACGCGGCATCCTGCGCGATGAGCTGATACGTTCCGGAAATGCTGACAGCGGTTGGATTACTCACGGGGGTGCCGTTCAATGTCCAGGTACTGGTAAATCCCGCCAGGTTGAATAAGGTAGCCAGGTTAACGCTGCTGGTGGTGCAGGTGGCATTCACCGTTTGATCCGGACCAAGAAAGTTGGGCAGAATATGGATGACGTCGAAGGTGGCAAAATACCAGCAGCCGGTCCAGGGATCATAGGCCTCCACATTGTAGGTGCCCGGGACAGTAACGGCCGAAGGATTTGACACCGCGTTACCGTTTAAGTTGAAGTAGAACTGGTAAGAAGGATTTGAGGACAGGTATGGGCCCTCGATATCCACCGGCACCCCCTGACAAACGCTCAGGGAATAGCTGTTTATCCAACCGAGGCAGGGAGGCGGAGGCTGTATGCTGAAATCGATGAAAAATCCGCCGGTACCACCTCCGTTGAACCATCCCGGTGTCCAGGTTCCGCCAGGACCAATACCGCCGTTGGCACAGGCCGTATCGATGATGGTGATGGTCCAGGTGCCATCTGCATTTTCAAAATCAAAGTCGCTGAAGGATCCTGTCTGCGGCTGCCAGTAGCCTGTGAACGGAGCTGTGCCCGTGGTGATGGACGGGCTTCCCGAATAGGTAAATACCGAGCTGGTGTAATTGGAGCCCCCGGCGCCGTTGAAGGCTGAGAGTACGATGGTGGTGCCCTGGGGAGAAGTGAGTGAAATCTTCAGGGTGTGCGGATGGTTGCTGGTAATGTTGATCCCCAGCTGATACAAGGTATACGCGCCGACCTGAAAGGCAGGAGGACGCAATAAACCCACCCCTACGACATTGGCCGTAAACGTAACGGTATCACAGAGTGGAATCGGTCCGCTGGTAAAGGGGATTGTCATCTGTGCGGAAGAGAGACGTGTACTTGAAATCACTAAAAACAGTACCAGCAGCAGTTGTCTTACTTTACCGGTCATGAGGTTGAGGTTTTGGCTTCCGGTTGCCCGGTTGGTGTAGGGTAAAAGAAAGAATTTTCGGCTTGAAAACCAAACCATTGGTCAATATTATGTACACGGCGGCATGCGAATACCGGCGGGTGGCCAAAAAATAAGGTTCCGGTGTGGGTATTTCCTGATTTCAGTTCAGGTGTACTGCTCCCGCTGCAGTCGCCCGCTGCAGCGTCTTGGATGCCAGGACCATGGCGAGGACAATCATGCCCAGGACCAGCAAGAGTGCTATTTCAAACTGGGAATGAAGGTGCCCGGTGCTGAACAGTTTATCGATGCCCGACATCTGCTGCTGCGCTTCACTGACCTGTATGGAAGAAAGCACCTGCAGGATCCCCGTAGCTTCCCGTGTACGGTCAAGCGCCTGGTTCCATTCTCCGGCGAGCACATGCCGGTTGATGCGTTCGGAGAGCAGTACGAAACGGCTGAAGTTTTTTGCCTCCGCCGCGGTCAGCTTGGTGGCCCTGTACGCGTCGTTCAGGTTTTTTGTATCGGCCAGAATGACAGAAAGCTGCTTCCCTCGGTCTCCGGTGGCCAAGCCTTCGTTCGAGATAATTTCATTGATGCGCTGCAGATTCTGGGAGTAACGGAAAATATAACTTTCTACCAGGAGCCGGTCTTTGTACATGGAGGAAACCGCATCACTGATCTGCTCCGACTTATTCCTTTCACTCAGGTTATTCAGCAAAACCGCGCTCATGATAATGAACAGCAGGATGGCGGCGGTAAGCTGGTTTTTGAAACTGTAGGTCCACTTCATAGCGTAGAATTTAGGTATGCCGGGGCATAGGCATGTAAATTTACGAAGGTACATACAGAAAAGCAACCTGTTCAGGACGCTTCGGCCCGAAAATATGTCTTGTATGGTGCTTTTTGCCGGTTTTATCCTGTACCGGCTGCTGAAAAGACCATCTGCGGTTCCGGGGTTTGCGATTTTATGGCAGAATTCCCGTCTGCCGGCATTCCGGGCGAATCCGGATACTCCCTGAAATCCATACCTTTTTACACGCTTCAAACGAGAACTTGTTCAACCATCATCCATTGTTGACGGATGACGATTCTGAATAGTCGGGATCAAATTTCGCGGGACCACCAATACCGTTCTCCGAAATATTGGTTTCAGTACACAGCCGCAATGAAACGGATACAAGAATTTATCATAC
>JAEUTF010000209.1 GCA_016788185.1 Bacteroidia bacterium
GGAAACAATACCGCGGCGGCCAGGTAGAGGCAAAGACTGAGGATCACGCCCACCACCGCGGCGCTCACCATTTCCAGCATCTCCCTGACACGTACATTTTCCTGTGTGCGTTCAATCAGCGGCGCGCCGATGAGAATAAAAAGGAAGGAGGGTAAAAAGGTATACCAGGTGGTGGCCAGCAAGCCCACGCTTCCGGCCAGCAGAGAGTAATTAAAATAATTGTACCCGGCCATGAATCCCACAAAAACCAAAACCATGATGAGCGGACCCGGCGTGGTTTCACCCAGTGCCAGACCATCCAGCATCTGCCCGTTGCTCAGCCATTGGTATTTCTCCACACTGACCTGTGCCACATACGGCAATACCGAATAGGCTCCGCCAAAAGTGACAAAGGCCGCCTGAGAGAAGAAAACCGACAATTGCTTCCAGAATGCATAGTCGCTGCTGAGAAAGTAAAAGGCCACAAAGGGGGCCGCCCAGAGCAGACAAAATGCCAGCACCTTCATCGCCATAAGACCGGGCGTATAAAAACCCTGGGGCAGCATGCTGTTCCGGTTAATAAAGTAGTCGCTTTCATTCACAGTGCCCGCCGGTCCGTTTGACCTGCTCGTTGCCAGATAGGAAGGCAGGTATCTGCGAAGCAACAGGGAGAGCAGAATGGCAACCAGGATGATCAACGGAAAAGATACCTTAAAAAAGAAAAGACAGACAAAAGCCGCGCCGGCTATGAAAAAATGAAATGCGCTGCGCAGTGACTTTTTTGCAATCTTGATCAGCGCCAGGATAACGATCGCTACCACGGCCGGTTTGAGTCCGTTAAACATGGCGAAGACAATGGGCGTATTGCCAAAACTCACATACAGGATGCTCAGGCCTAAAAGAATGAACATGGAGGGCAGGATAAAGAGAATACCTGCGGCCAGGCCTCCACGTACGCCGTGCAGCAACCAGCCCATGTAGGTGGCGAGCTGCTGTGCTTCCGGGCCCGGCAGCAGCATGCAGTAATTCAGCGCATGCAGAAACTTGCTCTCGCTGATCCACTTTTTCTTCTCCACCAGAAACTCGTGCAGGATGGCGATCTGCCCGGCGGGACCTCCAAAGCTGATGAACCCCAGCTTGAGCCAGAACGACAGGGCTTCATGGAAGGTGGGTTTGTTGGTCATGGCGTGCACAAGTTATCACTTATCTGTGTATTGAATTTGATTTTTCATTCTTCCTGATTGCCGTTGGCGCCATTATCTCAATTGATGTTGGAACGCAGCGTAATGCCCAGGGTGCGCTGATCGCCCAATACTCCGGCATAGTGCCCGGCATTTCCTGCGCCCGGCAGGAGTTGTTCGAAGTACTCTTTGTCCAGGATGTTGCGGCACCATAGAAATACCGAGAGGCTTTCAATGGCGCGGAAACCGACTCTTCCATTCAGGAGGGAGTACCCCTCCACCACCAGGTAGGCTGAAGGACTGGGATTGGAAGAGAAGGATGAACGATAATACAGGTCCATCGCCAGAAAGAAATCTCCTTCTTTGCCGATCAGCTTTCCTCTGCACCCTGTTTCCAGTCCGAAGGCGGCGGCCCACCTCGACAAACCCGGAAGCCGGCCACCGGAAATATCCTTGTAGGTTGCGCCTCCTGTTTCCTCCAGAGGGGGTGGCGCGTTGGTGAAGGAGACATACTCGCCCTCGGTATACGACAGGGATCCATTGAAGGAAAGGGCTTTCCTGAATCTGAATCCGGCATCGATTTCGGCGCCCTGCACCCGTACCTTTTCGGCATTCGCCAGGTAGCCGCGGTTCACAGAAAGATCGGCAGACTGCACGAGGGTCTGGTAATTGCTGATTTCGGTATGGTATACCGTGATGTTGAGCAGGAGCTGATCGAGCGGTTCCGATTTCATACCGGCTTCCAGATGATGTACCCGCTCCGGCTTGATAGAGGCCAGCTCCACCATCGGTTTTCCCTCCAGGCTGGGTAAGCCGCCGAGATTCAGTCCCACCGGCTTATAACCCAAGGCATAGGTGAAGAAGCTGCGTACTCTTGAATTGAATTTATAAGCCAGCGATACCTGTCCCGATACATTGGTATCGTCAATGTCCGCTTTGAAGGACTGATTGGTGTACACCGCGGCCTGTAGGGCGAGCAACTGGGAGTCGCTGGTTTGCAAACCGCCGTAGGTTTCCCTGCGGAAATCGACTTTCTTCTTGTCGTAATTGAGGCGGATGCCGGGCATGACGCTGATCTTATCTGAAAATTTCCAGTCGAGCTGACCAAATACCGCTGCACTCGTGGTACGAAGTTCCGGATAGGAGCGGATGCCAAAACCATCCAGCAGGCCGGGTGTCTGCCACAAGGGGCTCTCTGAATTCTGTGAAAAGCGCCACTGATCTTTCCCCGCTTCCTCCACATGAGCGGAGTCGGGCCGGAGGGATTGCGTAAAAACAAAGACGCCAAACACCCCGCTGAGGCGACTTGAAAATTCAGCGGCATACCGCATCTCCTGCGACCACTGATCGTGCCGTGATGGTGCCTGCGATAAGGCCAGGCCCTGCAGCCCTGTGAAATCACGGTCGTTGGAGGGATTCCAGTTCCAGTAACGCCAGGCCGTGGTGGACGTGACGCTGCCTTTGGCCATCTTGTATTCCGCATTCAGCGAAACTCCGCCGAGGTCCTGATCCGAGCGCCAGGGTGTATCGTGATCGATGGTCCGGTCGAAAGGATGGCGGCTGGGCAATTCATAATCGAGGTCTTTGATGATGTTTTCGAACTGGCGGTAGGCCTTGCGTTTGGTAGGCGCCACACCGGCAAAAACCTGCGCATAGCCATCGGGGCGCTGACGGGTATGGTCGGCGCTGAGAATGAGTTCCAGGTTCTTTGAAGCGGCAAAGAGCAATTGGCCTCTTACTCCCAGGTTGTTCAGGCTGTTCACCTGCTGATCGGTTCTTACGTTGTACACCAGTCCTTCCCTTTGCGTTCCGGTAAAGGAAAGGCGGGCCGCCAGCTTCTCCTTTATCAGGCCACCGCTGATGGCGCCCTTGGCCTGCACGAATCCATAGTTTCCATAGCTGAGTTCGAAAACGGCCGAGGTGCTGAACGAAGGTTTCCGGGTGCTCACGTTGAAGGCGCCGGCGGTGGTGTTTTTACCGAACAAGGTTCCCTGCGGACCGCGCAGCACTTCGATTTGCTCCACATCTATAAAGTCAATGCAGGAGGCTGCAGGGCGTGCGTAATACACCCCGTCCACATAAAAGCCAACACCCTGGTCCAGACCGTCGTTGGTCAGGCCGAAGGTGGAGCCCAGTCCGCGTATGTTGAGCGTGGTGTTTCGGGGGTTCGAGGAGTATAACTGCACCGAAGGTACGAGCTCCTTTACCCTGTTCACATTAAAGGATACGGAATTCTCGATTTGCGGCGATCCCAGTACGGTGATGGGAATCGGTACTTCCTGGGCGATCTCCTTGCGGCGGCGCGAGGTCACCGTGATCTCCGAAAAAGTAGCAACGGCGGGATGAAGAAAGATCTGAAGCGGTTGCCGGTCGGTGACCAGCACTTCCCGGCTTTCAAAGCCCATGTACGATACCAGCAGGGTAAGCGGCAGTTCGCCCTCGTGCTTCAGTTCAAAGGATCCGTCGGGAAGGCTGGTGCTGCCGTTTTGTGTACCCTTCACCAGCACGGTAGCGCCGATGAGGGTTTCCCTGGTGGCGGCATCAAAAAGTTTTCCTTTCAATACCTGTTGCCCTTTCGTCTGCATGGCGATGAGCAGCAGAAAAACCAGCGAGCAGAGTGCATGTTTGTTCATATCCTATTTTGTCTATAATGTCTACTGTTCTAATAGACTTTATCCAAAAATAAGTGCCCGGCCGCAATTTGTCAAGTAAAAAAGGATGCCAGACGGCCCAACAAACGGTATCGGGTGGTGAACAAAGAAAACCGCGGGGCGAACGAAAGGGTCCTCCTCCCCTCCTGCACGATCAAAGCGCAAACCCATGAATTAAATTACATATCAGCGTGGCTCAGGCCGGTGCGGATAGAAGGCGAACAAAGACTCCCACTTCACCATACCCACCCTTCACAGGTTGATTTCCATCCTGTACAGGTGAAAACCTTTTGCCCAGTAATCCTCCACGGTTTCCCGGAGTACAAAACCGTGTTTCCCGTAAAAGCGGTATGCCATCTGCGAGGTCCTGACGGTGATGGTATGCAGTCCGCTGCAGGCCTTCAGGCGGCTGAGCCGGTAGTCCAGCAGCCTGCTCCCGAGTCCCTGCCGCTGGAAGGAGGGATGAAAAATGTCCCAGCAGATCGTTCCGCAGGTTTGGTCGCCGGAAAGATGATAGCCTCCGCAGCCCAGCAGTTCCCGGTTCCTCTCCAGCACAAAATACGCCTCCCGCTCACGTTCCAGATAGTGCAACAGATCTTTCTCCTCCAAAACCGAAAAGCTGGCCGGGGTGTTTAAACGGAATAGCTGCAGCACCGCGGCTTTGTCATCCTCCCGGTATTCTCGGATGAGAACCTCCTCCTTCATCCTTTCTCCTGCTCCCGGCGAAGGATCCTTTTCAAAAGAGCCACCTGCCCGAGGTGATAGTGCGTATGTTCAATGAGGCCATGCAGGTTCCGGTAATAAATGCCGTATTTCTCCTGGGTGAAAAACTCACCCAGCTTTTCCTCCGGCAATTGCTCCAGCAGGCCGGCCAGTTTCTCAGCATCGTCCCAGATGGTAGCGAGCAGGTGATCCCAGTCCTGCTGTGAGGCGATGGGCGGATGCATGAAGCTGAGCTTGTCGCTGGAATCGAGGGCTTCTCCCTCCAACACCCGGCGGATGGCGCTCACATAATAACTCATGTGATACACCAGGGTGGCGATGGTGTTCAGGTTGTAGACCGGCGTAAGGGCTTCCTGCCAGCTTACATCCGATAAATTATCGCGGAGGTTGGAACAGGTCCAGTTTCCTCCGAAATAAACTTCCCTGAAATGTTTGGCAATCTGAGCGGATACTTTCATTTTACATGAATGGCTTGTTAGTACGTCGTGTGTGCCGGAACCGGTCACGGACGACGGATAGTAAAACATGAAACCAAAAATAAGAAATCAGGCTGTTGACAACAGCAGCATCCATGCCGCGAAAACAGTTTACGACAGACCCTCGTCTTGTCCGGCGGTACCCTGCCCCTCCAGGGAATGCGTATTCCGGTCCTTCCCGAAGAGCAGGGCATAAAAGGGAAGACTGATGTCCTTTTTTATCAGGTAGTACAAACCCACACAATACAACGTACTGAAGAGGATCACCGAAAAACAGATGGCCTGGATGATGGGTCCGTCCATGTGCATGCGCTGGAGCGGAAGGGTTGCTATAACGGCCGCGCCAAGCCCCTTGGGGATCATGATGGAGATGACGGCTTTGTCGAGCAAAGGCGTATCCTTTGCCACAATGAGTTTGACCACCAGCATCCTGACCAGGAACAAGGCGGCCGTGATCAGAGCCCCCCAAAGCAGCCAGTCCATCCGGTTGATCTGAATGCTGATGCCGATAAAAACAAAGAAAAAGGTGCGCAGCAGGAAGACCAGCTCACTGAAGAAATCCTTTTCGCCGGCCGGCAGGATGATGCTTTGATTCGGGATGATCTTCCGGAGCAGCTCGGGTTCGAAGTAGGCGAGGTTCCCGATGGCTATTCCGAAAGACAGCGCCGTGAGCGGCCCGCTGAACTGGAGGTACTCCGAAATTCCGTAGAGTATAAAAAGAAAGGCGGGTGTTGAAAATTTTGTAGCCTTCAGGGTGGGGAACTTGTTGATGATGTACGACCAGAGAAAGGACCCCGCAATGCCGATGAACAAGGCCAATACGAGCGAAGACACAAACTGAGTGACCACCGTCAGGGCCTGTATCTGTCCGTAGAGCATCAGTCCCAGGATGGCCAGGGGAATGGCGAGGGTGAACACATCGGTTTCGGCCGATTCAATGATGAGGGTGGTGGCCGTCTTCGGTTTCACTTCGATCTTCCGTACCAATCCGACCACCACGGCTGAGGAGGTTCCGCCCAGGGTAGCTCCGATAAAAAGTGAAGGCAGGAGCGGCACACCAAAAACAAAAACACAGAGCAAGGTAACGGTGACCCAGGTACTCATAAAACCCATGGTGGTGATGCGGGCCGATTCCCGCAGGGATTCACGGATAGCGGCAATTTTTAATTCTGTTCCGCTTTCGAATAAAATGAAGATGAGTACGAGGTTGCTGAACAGGGATCCGAAGCGGCCAAAGTCGGCGGGTTGCGCCAGTCCGAATACCGGCCCGATCAGAATCCCGATAAACATCAGCCCCAAAACATCGGGCACTCCTTTTCGTTCAAAGACGCCGCTGAGGAAATGTCCCCAGAAGATAAAAAGTCCAATGACGATGATGATGAGCGGTGTCTGCATAAATTTTTTGTTCGTGAACGGATTGCATCGCAGAAACAGAAAAAACCGAATGCAGGGGTACCTGATTCTGCATTACGGAAATAAAGGTAATCATAAAATAATAAAGCAATGTATAGGAATACGACAAAATCCATACCCGGAATTTAACCTGTTGAATATCCGTCAAGCGCTGGCACGAATTGCTACAAACTTCCCCATAGGTGGCAAACACCAACATTCATAAAAGCAAGGTGAATATTTCTGCTGAAGTTACTCTTTAGCCTTCCCTATGTCCGATAAGAAATATCCTTACTGATCCGGATGTTTCCGTCAGCGCATGCATCCATTACAGCAGGCTATTCAGCGTGAGCATTGTCAGATGGGCAAAAGCATGCGCGATAAATGCACATTCCAGTCCACTCTTCCAGTAGGCATAACCGAATATCAATCCGCCAACGCTGTTTCCGGCAATTACATACGTATAGGTAATGCGATCGGGATCGGGAACCAACTGCAATACCAGCGGAAGATGACCTAAGGCAAAAAGTACAGCTGACAAGATGATCGCAGAAATATAGGTAAAGCTATTCAGTTTTTTGGTCACCTTGAAAATCATCCAGGCAAAAAAGCTCATCAGGCCAAAACGGGTCAGCAACTCTTCCGACACACCACCATATAAAAGCCTTGTGGCGATATGCAGCTGTTCACTATTTGTTGCATCGTTTAATACCGCCGGCAGATGGGATTTGAAATAAATGCCTGTCAAGACAATCAGGGTTCCGGCAGCAAGACCAAAGATGACCCCGTTCAACAAAACGCTTCGAATAGAAAAAGTGTCCTGCTCTGCTTTATCCAACAGTTTTTCCAACAATGGCACACTGAGTTTTACTTTGTCATAGAGAAAGGTACCGAGCAAGGTGGTCAGAACGACCAGCAAGGCCGGATTAATCAGAATAATCATTCGCAGCGTTTGATGCGGAATCGCTTCTCTGACTTCTTTCGGCAAACTATCCAGTGGCAGATCTGAAAGCAGAAGGGAGGCTACTCCAACAAGGCCCATAATAGTGAGTAACAAAAATAATTTTACCTTAAATTTTGTCATCGCGTTTTGGCGTTATGGATTTAAAATGAAGCTATCGCCGGATGTCGGTCAGTTGTGAAACCGGTATCAGAGGAACTACACAGGAACACCAGTTGATGTGCTTTCAAAACTAGTCATTTTTAATTTGGTATCCTGTAAAAAACGTTTTGCAGACGAAATGATACTCCTGTATTCCGGCCGCAAAACGTTTCTTTCTTCTATAAATATGCCTTCATGTGTATGGAGCCTCCGGCACCTTAAAACTCCTCTTCAGAATTTAACCGTATAGCTCAACTGCACATAAAAGGGCAGGTAGGGTTTTGTTGTAAAATCCTGGCTGAGGATTTTTCCCGCCTTCAGGCCGATGTCCTGCCTTTTGTAGGAAAAGCCGGCCTGCACGCCATAGTAAAAGTTACCGCCGCTGGCCGGTTCATACCATCCGTCGACCACGCGCGCATAGATCTCCCGGTAAGCGGCTGCATGTTTGAAATGCGTGACAATGGCCTTGTCGAATCCGGCTTCGGCCGCCAGAAACCATTGCGGGCGATAGTATCCCAGTACCCCGGCCATATCGGAGCCAAAATTGAGCAGCCGTACAAAATCATTTTCGTGCCGGCGGAAAACGCCCTGTATCCTCGTGCTGAACTGAACATCACGCCAGGCCAGCCAGCGGATCTGTCCTCCGGCTTTGGATTTGAAATCGTCAAGCACGCGGTTTCCCGCTGGTGCCGAATATTCTATCCCCGCCACCAGCGGAAAGAATTTGTTTTTGATGCGATACGAATAGCCCAGTCCGTACTCCGCTCCGTACTCCATGCCGGCATGGACATGAAACAGGTGTTTTTCATTTTCTTTCAGGCCGGCCCAGTTCAGGTTCTGCGCCATCGCCGGTGACATCATCAGCGCGAAGGCCGGCAGGAAAATCAATACTATATATTTATTCATCTCTGATAAAATTATCGGTGTGTTTGAATTAAAGTGATTGAAGGTACTGGAGTATAGCGGGCAAGGTGATGGTCGTCCAGGCATTCCGGTCGTGAACGATACCGGGATGTCCGACACCGTTCACCTTTATCAGGTTCACCATGGGGTAGGCAGCAGAAATCTTTTGCGCCCATGCATCGGGATAGGCGGCGTTTTTCCCGCTGTAGAAAAAAAGTACCGGCGTCTGGAAGGAGCTGATGCCGGCGGAGAAGTCGGGTTGGTGTTCCTTTCCGATCTCCTGCAGGGCACCCATGATAACGGCACCGGATCTCCAAAAACTACCCGGCCTGGTATTGTCCTCTCCGGTAATGCTGTTGTTGCTGGCCATCATCGCCATCTTGTAATCCAGAATCTCGTGCTGGTCTTCCTTGCCGGTGATAAACTGATCGAGGTAGGTGGCATCGTTCAGCAGTTCCTCCAGTATTTCGTAGGAGCGCGACGCTTTCATATACTCGCTGATGTCCTTCCATTTCAGTCCGCCGGGCTCACCAACGATCAGCCCCTGTATGGCCTGTGGATTTTTTCCCGCATAGCCTGTGGCCAGCATGCCGCCCCACGAATGCCCCATCAGGATGACCTTCTGATTGGGGCTGGTCCGGTAATGCGCTATCACCGCGCTTAGATCCTGGTACAAGACATCGAGGGCGCCCAGTCCCAGGTTGGTGTAGAACTTCCCCGGAAAACGCTGGGAAAGACCGGAGCCGCGCTGGTCATAAAACACCACACGGTAACCGTAATTGGCCAGGTCGACGCCGTTCAAGAGGTAGCGGTAATCGCGGCCCGGACCACCGTGGACGAACACCACCATGGTGCTGTCGGCGGGACCAAAAGCCTCGGCATGAAGCAGGGCGCCATTGACGCGGATAGAAGGAAGGCCCGGATCCTGATCCACCGTTTTAGGGACCAGGTTACCGGGTTCATCGAGAAATCGCTCCTTGGTACAGGAGAAGAAGGTGAGGGCCAGGAGGGCCATCATGGAGATTTTTGCAATTGTTTTCATGATAGATTTTAAAATTGAGCTGCAAAAATGCGCCGGAAAACACGGGCAATCGCCTCATCCTGTAAGATGAGACCTCCTTGATAGCCCTGGATAAATTACTGTATTACAAGAAAGTATGAGAGTTGATACCTTTTTAAAAGACCCCCTTCCCGGATCAGGCGGCCATCTGCTGCTGCTTCAGGTACTCGCGCGGACTCAAACCCGTATATTTTTTAAAGTTCCGGTTAAAAGAAGCTTTTGAATTAAATCCGCAATCGAAGGCCAGCGCCAGAAAGGTGTAGTGCCGGTTGGACGCGGCGGAAACCAGCTGAATAAATTCTTCCACCCGCTTTTCATTGATCATTTCATAAAAAATCTTTTTCTCCCGCGAGTTGATGACCTGCGACAAATGGTTGGGATGAACGTCCAGGCGCCGGGCCAGCCCGGTGAGGGTCAGGTCCGGATTGGTAAACGGCTTTTCTTCCTGCATCAGTTTCTTCAGACGCTCGTGGATGTGAGCAGCATCCTGATCGCTCAGAGTAGATTTCTGATACTTCAGCTTTTCCGCTTGGTCTTCCGATGAAGGCTCCCGATCCTCGCTGGTCTCTTCGTCGTCATCGTCGAATACTCTTTGCTCAAATTTTTGGCCTTCATCCGCCAGCACTCCGGCTCCGGGAGGATGAGGACTAAAGACCCTTACCTGCCGGATGCCAAAATATCCCAGCCAGAGCACAAACAGCGATGCGGCGCCGAAAATCATTTTGTCTTCCTGAACAAACAAAATGGTGATCCAGATGATCGCCATCCAGAGGATGAGGTAGAGGAGCCAGTTGAAATTTATTTTTTCGGTATTGGAAAACTGGTAGCCCATTTTTCTTCTGTACCGAAGGAGCCGCGACAGGGCCAGCGCGATGTAAACGATGCCGGAACTATAAATGGCCAATACATTGATGAGCGATTCCGTTTCGAAACCCTGCCCTTTGAGGCGGAACACCTCCACCTGTTGCTCCGTGGGCAGGAGGTAAAACCGCAGGAACAGCAGGCAGGACAGGAGCACCGGTAAAAAATGCAGGAGCTGCCTTTTTTGAAAGGGCAAGGGCGAGGTTTGCCGGCAGGTATAGAGGTACAGAAAAGGACCTTGGGCCAGCGGAAAGCTGAAGCCGATGGCAACCGGTATGGGATAACGGAGTGCCTGACCGCTCAGCAACATGTAAAAGCCAAGCAGATGAAATCCGGTCAGGGCCAGCCATGCGGCCAGCATATAATCCGCTGCCGATTTATTTGCTTTGCTGAGCAATACAATGGAAAGGAAGAAGGAAAGGAAGATGCCGGCGAGGTAGAGCATGGATTAAGGTGCTGTTGCTTTTAAACTTTCCATTTTTTCCTTCTTCAGGGGAGATTGTAGTGTACAGAAACCGTATTAAAAGTACCGTATACCAGTTTACGATCGGGGTAAACATACACGGCGTCGGCAGCGCCGGCAAGCCGGTGTCCGTTTATGTTCCTGTATTCCTTCAGCGGCGTAGCCCAGGGCAGTACCCTTCCCGCGTCAGCGGAATAGCGGTCAGGGGAAATGAAATTCACCAGGGCCCCTTCCCTGTTAAAATACAAATCCGCACGGATGGAATGGCCTTGCATGCTGAACACGGCCCGCACGAAGGTGTCGTTTACGGCCTCCCATGAAATGCCCGGGTCGATCAGCGTGGCGGGAGCCATGCAGCACATATCATTAAAAAATGTAATGGTTTCCGACTTATCCATTTCTGCACCTTCCATGTACTGTACCCTGAAAAGGGAAAGCAGGCGGATGTCCATAAAGGCCTTGCCGCTTTTAAAGGAATGAAAGCCGGACACCGGCAAATGGAACATCTCCGCCTTCATGAAAAAAAGCCGGGCAGGTGGATGCATCACATTGTACTGCCTTGAACGGAACGGCATCCAGGCCGACTCCTCGTTCTTACGGATATTACCGCTGAATTCAATTTTAAAATTCCGGACCTTGGCTTGTCCCACGGCGCCTGTATAGTGCAGGTACTTCTTAACCGCCACCGGCAGATGCTGCAAATCGCTTTCCAGCAGCAAGGACGAGGCAGGTTCTTCCTTTTGCTGCAAAGCCGCGGCGACTTCGTTCTGAAAGCTTTTGTGAAATGAACAGGAAGCATAGCTCACGATGCTGGCCACCAGGATAAGTAGGTTGGCGAGCGTCCCATAACGCGCATCCTGCCAGGAAGAGAAAATGAGTAGTTGCGACAGGAGCAGGGCCAGGCCGGCCGGCCACCACCAATAGCTCTGACGCAAAGCAAAGATCGTTGCGGCGGTCAGGAACAGAAGGGCCGCGATCAGCCACAACATACCACGTCTTTTTGAAATGGGCTGCGCCAGTTGCTTCACCTCCGAAAAACCGAAAGCCTTGACAAATCCCAACAAATGAAGGCCTCCGTGAACAAAGATGAGCATGACAAGCAAGGTTCTCATGGATGGTGATACTACGTTTGTGGAATCAAAGCACTACATGCTTCCATTTCAAAAATATCAAATTATTAAATAGTGCCTGCTACTCCTCTTCGCCAAAAATCCGGTCAGGAACCATTCTGCAAGGAGCCACGGATGGTGATGAACCGCATGTTTTTTCCCTGATGATTCCCTCCCCGCTGTGTCGAAGAGTGGAGGATTGAACTTTTATGATTTCAGATGAACAGACGTTCTATCCTATACAGAAAGCGGGCCCTGCGCTGAATCCCGAAAAAGAATAACTTTGTTACTCACCTTCTGCAGGAATGATTGTTACTTCCAACTCGATACTTAAAAAACTGCTGATTGCTTTTTTACTGGTTGCAGGTTTGTATTATGCGAAGGCTTTTCTGATGCCGATCACCATTGCAGGCGTGCTGGCCACCCTCTTCCTGCCGTTGAGCCGCTCTCTTGAAAAGCAGGGTTTGCCCCGTGGACTCTCCTCTTTGATCTGCCTCCTGGCCTTGCTCATCGTTATGGCCGGCATCGTCTCGCTCATCAGCTGGCAGGTTACCGGACTGATCGACGATTTTGAACTGATCAAGATCCGGCTTACGGAAAGCCTGCACCGTATCCAGCAATACATCATGGTGCATCTGGGCATGTCGCTGGAACAGCAAATGGAAATGATTCAGCGCCAGGGACAATTTTTACCTTCCACCCTGACGCTGGTGGCGGGTAGCATGGCCCAGGTGCTCACCACCATGGCCATGATCCTGGTGTACATTTTCTGTCTGCTTTACTACCGCGGCCACCTGAAACAGTTTCTGCTGCGACTCTCTCCCCCCGGTCAGAAAGAAGAAATGGAATCGGTTATTTACAGCACCTCGCGCGTTTCACAGCAATACATGCTGGGCCTCTCCAAAATGATTGTCTGCCTCTGGATACTTTACGGCATCGGCTTCTCCATCATCGGCGTGCAGAACGCCATTTTCTTTGCCGTGCTCTGCGGACTCCTGGAGATCGTTCCGTATATCGGCAACCTGACCGGCACCCTGCTAACGGTACTCGTAGCCGCAGTAAACGGGGCCGGTTTTCCCGTGCTCGGAAGCATCGTCGTGGTGTACGGCTGTATACAGCTTTTCCAGGGATGGGTACTGGAACCCGTGATAGTAGGCCCTCAGGTGAAAATCAATCCCTTTACCACCATCGTGGCGCTGGTGCTGGGTGAACTGATCTGGGGGATAGCGGGAATTTTTCTTGCCATCCCGGTCATCGCCATGCTGAAAATTATTTTCGATCACATTGAATCGCTCCGCGCCTACGGACATCTCATAGGCGAAACCGATAGCGGTAAAGACACCCCCGGGTTTGTACGGCGTCTGCGGGATGCATTCCGGAAGGGGACAAAATGACCCCTACTTCCTCTTCTTTTTCAATGGCCCTGCCTGGCGCGATCAGCCATTTTATTTACTTGTAATCTATTGATTTTCTGTGTTTTTTGTTCTTATTTAGAATTATTCTAAATTTGTCTATACAAAATAGAGCACACGATGATACCACTGAAAGAAGCCACCAGCATAAAACACAAGCAGGCGGAAAGAATGCCTTTCAACGCCAGAATGTTCAAAGGCCTCCTGAGCA
>JAEUTF010000220.1 GCA_016788185.1 Bacteroidia bacterium
CAGCAACGGCTGCGGAGAGGCCTGGGCCGTTTCCGTGTCGGTGTATGCCGATGCCTTCTGCGTAACCGATCGTGGTTGCGCCGTGGGTAACCTTACCTTCCCGCACGAATTCGGTCACCTGTACGGCTGCCGCCACGATCCGTACGTGGACAACAGCACAACACCTTACGCCTATGCACATGGGAAAGTGGTGTACAACAGTTACCGCACCGTCATGGCCTATGTAGATGACTGCGACGCCAACGGCGCCACCTGTCCGCGCGTGGCTTATTTCTCCAATCCCGCCATTACCTATCTGGGCACCTCCACCGGTACCACCAACCTCCGCGACAACGAGAGCGGACACGAGGCGTCCCGCGTGGCGATCAGCGGACTGGAGACTTCCCTCACCAATAAAACCTTCCCTTCGTGGACACACGACGACGGGGAATACGGCGATGTGCTGGGCATTACCAGCGTTTCCAACACCACCACCTATGTGATGAACAGCGGTTCGGAAGTGGTGTGGAGGGCAGGCACCTACCACGTGATGCAGCCGGGCTTCTGGGCCAAAGCGGGATCGAAGTTCCTGACGATGTTTGACGATTGCACGCCGCTGACCATCGCGGAGCCCTCCAACGAAAAAGCAACTGACCGTACCAGCACCAACGGCTTCGTGAAAGTGCAGCCGAATCCTTTCCAGGATCAGTTCAACGCCGTGGTGGAAATGGCCGAAAGCGGATTCCTGAAACTCGAACTGCTGGATGGAACGGGCAAGCTGATTCAGCTCGTGAGCGAGCAGCGCAGCGCCTCCGAAGGACCGCATTCCTTCACCATCGACATGAGCGACAAAGCGGAAGGCATTTATTTCCTGCTGGTGCGCCGCGGGGAAGAAGTGAAAACCATGAAGCTCATCAAAGTGGAATAAAAATTCTTCATCATCCTAAAAAAGGCGGTCCTGAAAAGACCGCCTTTTTTTATGCCTGCCGCCCCCGCTGCTACGCAGCTGATGTACTTGCTGCCTGCCTGCACCGGCCCTGCACAGCAGGGTAGGCCCGGAGTTTGTTCTCTCCCTTTCTGCAGGCGTCAACCGATCCGGCGAAGCGGAATAAAAATAGCCATCACGGGGATGGCTATATGCAATATACTGTACAGGTTCCCGCTCAACGCGACATCCTGATCTCCATGCTTTTGAATTCGGCGCCGCCGTGCGGGGTGTTGTACATCTCCATCACGTGCTCGTTGTCGCCTTTGATGGTGTATACCTCACGGACCTTGATCATCTTCCCGGTCATGGGATCCACCATCTCGCCGTAATACGTGGTGACATTGGTTTTGGGATCGGTCTTCCCGCTGGTGAACATCACCCCGGTGCCCATGTTGTCGATCCAGGTGCTTATGTATTTTTTCAGTGCTTTGTCATAGCCCGTGATGCCTATTCCTTCGAAGGCCATCCCGTTGAAATCTCCCTTGTGCATGGATTGCTGGTAGCGGCCACCGAGGATCATGGTGACGTTACAGGTGGCCGTATTGACCGTAGGTTCTGCCCCCGGCGCCATCCACATGGTGATCTCTTCCTTCCACTCCCCTTCCATCGAAGCGAGTTTCCCATGTTCATCACCGGGAGTCATGTATTCCATCCATATTTTTTCCATTTCCGCGGGATCCGGAGCCGCCGCCTTTTTGGGCGCCGCCTCTTTGACCGGGCTCAGCTGTTTTGATTCGTTTACTTTGGCCGGTGCGGCTTTCTTGGTTTGTGCCAGGGAAAGGGTGCAGGCCAGAGCCAGGGTGAGGGTACTGAAGAGCGTTTTCATGCAAGTGTGATATTGGTTGGGATAAAGATAAACATTGATGCGTTGATAGAATGACTGAACAGGCTTTGAAGAAGCAAATTTGCTTTTGGGGAAAAGAATTCCCCCGGCGGCTAAAACAATTCTGTATATTTCTTCGACAGGCGGGCGGGCGCCACGAAACAATACGCGCTGGTGATGGCGTCTTTAAACATCACCGCCTTTACCTTTTTCAGATTGATGAGGGTCCACCCGTATTTTCCCCAGGCATTGGGCACCGGGTAGATTACTTCCTGATCGTAGGCGCAAAACACATCCTGGTCAACCGCCGACAAACGGACACAGGCCCGCATGTGTTCAAGATTCAGGGTGGCGAATATTTTACCCTTTACCTTGAACGCGATTTTGTCGAAGTGCGGATCTTCCTTCGTCTCTTCAAAGGCTAAGGCGATGCGGCGCACGCTTTCACGGCTTACCATGGTGTTATTCGACGGAGGTCTCAGTGCATGCTGACGAGGACCGGACCGGTATTGTTCCTGACCGGCGGGATGCTTTTCAGAAAACGGTAAATGGCCCTCAGATCCGTATCGGCCAGGCGACTGAAAGGGCCCCAGGGCATGGTGCTTTCCTGCACGATCTTTCCCTTTCTGAACCGCTCTATGAACTCATCCTCGGTCCACTTGGCCAGGCGACCGGTTTCCGCATCGCTGGTGATGTTGGGGGTCACCACAAACATGGCGGGGTTGACGTCGCTGGGCATGCGGAATCCTCCGGCATAGGGGATCCCGGTAAATTTTCCGGTCTTGAGATCGCGGTCGGTGTGACAGCCTTTGCAGTTGGCCACCGACTCCACCAGGTATTTTCCGTATTCAACGGTGGCGCCTTTCGTTACCGTCTTCGGAACCTCGGTAGTTGGACCTACCGGTTCGAGTACGAGCGCCTTGATGACATTTCCCATGACATTCCATTCCGTTTTCGGAACAGCGTTCTTCACCGCTGCAGTACTGCGCAGGTAGCTGATGATGGCCACCAGGTCTTCATCGCTGAGGTGCTGGAAAGGCATGAAGTCCGGCATGGCCCTGCCGTCATGTCCCACGCCATAGCGCAGGGAACGGGCGATGACGCTGTCGGGTAAGCCGCCGATGCCGGTCTCCACATCGGAAGTGATGTTGGGCGTGTAAATTTTACCGGGAGGGATGTCGAACAAATGTCCGCCGGACAAGGGCACGATTTCTCCGCGCTCAATCGCCTCCAGCTGGTTGA
>JAEUTF010000231.1 GCA_016788185.1 Bacteroidia bacterium
GGGCATCCGCAGCACCACATCGGCATGCTGCCCCCAGCGGTAATGCACCTTGGCCAGGTTATTTACAATCTGGTTAAAGCCACAGGTCACAAAATCGGCAAACTGCATTTCGATGATGGACTTGCAGCCGTTGATGCTCAGGCCCAGTCCGGCCCCAATGATGGCCGATTCACACAAGGGTGTATTGCGCACCCTCATCTTTCCGAAATGCTCCACAAAACCCTGGGTGGCCTTGAAGGCGCCACCGTACTCGGCAATATCCTGACCCATGATGACGAGTTCAGAATGCCGTTCCATGGCTTGCTTCATCGCGTCGGTGATCGCATCGAGAAAACGTTTCTCTGATTTACGCTCCGTGAGCGGTGCAATCTGCGTTTTCAATCCGGGCGCATACATATCCTTCAGTTCCCGCGCATCATCGGCTTCAATCTCCTTTTCGGAGAACGTGATTTCAAGACCACGCTCGATCTCCTCCTTGATTCCGGCACGCACCATGGCGACAAAATCCGAATCGATTACATTTTCACTCAGCAGAAACTCTTCGTAATTTTTAATGGGGTCTTTCTTCCCCCACTTTTCAAACAATTCCTGCGGTACATACTTGGTTCCGGAAGCCTCTTCGTGACCCCGCATGCGAAAGGTCATGCATTCAAGCAGCACCGGCCTTGGATGTTCGCGCATGGAAGCGGCCAGCTTCTGCACGGTACTGAACACTTCCAGGATGTTGTTTCCATCTACCTGCACGCCTTCTATTCCATACCCAATGGCTTTGTCGATGAACTGCCGGCAACGAAACTGTTCACTGCTGGGCGTGCTGAGGCCATATCCGTTATTCTCAATGATAAATATGACCGGCAAATCCCAAACGGCGGCCACGTTGATACTTTCATGAAAATCACCTTCGCTGCTGGCGCCATCGCCGGTAAAAACAGCGGTCACATGCGGATTTTTCTTCAGCAGATTTCCCAGTGCCACACCATCCGCAACACCCATCTGCGGTCCAAGATGTGAAATCATTCCCACAATCCGGTATTCCTGCGACCCCATGTGAAAAGACCGGTCGCGGCCTTTGGTGAAGCCGCCGGGCTTGCCGGTAAACTGTGAGAAAAGACGGTTTAACGGAATGCCACGCACCGTGAATACGCCGAGATTACGGTGCATGGGTAAAATATACTCCTCCTTTTGAAGCGCCATGGCGGTACCAACGGAGATGGCTTCCTGACCAATTCCACTGAACCATTTGGCGAGCTTTCCCTGGCGCAGAAGAACCAGCATTTTTTCCTCAATCATCCGGGGTTTCAGGAGCGCTTTGTAAAGATCGATCAATACTTCATCGGAAAGACCTTCACGGCGGTAGGTGATGGGAGATTCGGCTGTCAGCATAATGCGTAATTGCGGGCAAAGGTAGGGCTTTTGCCTGTGAATGCCGTATCTTTGCTGCATGCAAGAAATTCTTGTAATTCTGATTGTTACGGCGGCCTCCCTGTATGTATTCAGTCGTTTAAAAGGTAGTTTCAGCGGCAACGGAAAGAGCGGGTGCGATAAGTGCAAATAAAAAATTCCGCTGCGCCTTTTCAGCAGCAGCGGAATTCAGTTGCCGGCCGTCCTGAACACCGGAAAAGGTTATACTTTTCTTTTCACCTTTCGGGCGACTTTCACAGTCTTACCTGTTTCCTTGACGGCCGGACGTCCGTTTTCCTTTCCGGCAAATACGATCGGGTTTTTAACTTTCTGGGAGGTAAGGGCGACTTCCAGCACCTCCGACATGTTCTCTACATAATGAAAAGTTAAATCCTTGATGTAATCCCTTTTAATCTCCTGGATGTCCTTTTCATTGTCGGCGCATAAAATAATCTCCCGGATACCGGCCCGTTTCGCGGCCAGAATTTTCTCCTTGATTCCGCCCACCGGCAACACCTTGCCACGCAGGGTGATTTCCCCGGTCATGGCCAGTTTACTCTTCACGCGTCGCTGGGTAAATGCGGAAGCGAGCGAAGTAAGCATCGTGATCCCGGCCGAGGGCCCGTCCTTGGGAATGGCTCCTTCCGGTACGTGAACGTGGATGTTCCATTGCTCAAAGGTCCGGGGCTCAATGCCGAAATCATCGGCATGGGCTTTCAGAAAGGCCAGTGCGATCATGGCCGACTCTTTCATCACATCGCCGAGGTTCCCCGTCAAGGTGAGTTTGCCGTTGCCTTTGCTGAGCGAGGTCTCAATAAAAAGAATGCTTCCGCCGTTGGCATTCCATGCCAGCCCGGTTACCACACCCGCCGTTTCATTGCTGATCAGTTTATCAGGAAGAAAACGCGGCGCTCCCAGCGCTTTTCGGACATGCGTTTCCGTTACCTTGCCCGGCGCATGCTCCTCCATGGCCACCATTTTGGCAATGGAGCGTACCACGGAAGCGATGCATTTCTCCAGTGTCCGCACGCCGCTCTCCCAGGTATATTGCTCGATGATCAGTTTCAACATAGACTGGGGAAAGGCCAGTTGCCCGGGGTGAAGTCCGTGCGCCTCCAGCTGTTTGTTCACCAGGTGCTTCTGGGCGATGTGTATCTTTTCTTCAATGGTGTAACCGCTGATGTCAATGATCTCCAGCCGGTCGCGCAGGGCTGGCTGAATGGTGCTGAGCGTATTGGCCGTGGCAATGAACAGCACTTTGCTGAGATCGTATTCGATCTCCACATAGTTGTCGTAGAAGGTGGTGTTCTGTTCGGGATCCAGTACTTCCAGGAGGGCTGACGAAGGGTCTCCGTGAAAATCATTGGTGAGTTTATCCACTTCATCGAGGATGAACACCGGATTGCCCGATTTGGCCTTTTTAAGATTCTGAATGATGCGTCCCGGCATGGCGCCGATGTACGTCTTACGGTGCCCGCGGATCTCCGCTTCATCGCGCAATCCGCCCAGCGACATGCGCACGTACTTACGGCCAAGCGCCTCCGCAATGGATCGCCCGAGTGAAGTCTTACCCACTCCCGGAGGACCTACCAGGCACATGATGGGCGATTTCATGTCTTTTTTCAGTTTGATCACCGCCAGATACTCGAGGATGCGGTTTTTCACCTTTTCAAGACCATAATGATCCCGGTTCAGGATTTTCTCGGCTCGCTTGAGATCGTAATTATCATCGGTGTATTCTTCCCAGGGCAATTCCAAAAGGAGGTCGAGATAATTCATGGTGACCGAATACTCGGCCGCGGCCGGATTGATGCGGTTCAGACGGTCAATCTCTTTGTTAAAGACTTCCTCCACCGTCTTACTCCATTTTTTCTGGCGGGCCCGTTCACGCATCTCCGCGATTTCCTTATCCGGTGTATTACCCCCCAGTTCTTCCTGGATGGTTTTTAACTGCTGGTTCAGGAAGTACTCCCGTTGCTGTTTGTCGAGATCGGTTTTCACCTTGCTCTGGATCTGATTTTTCAGCTCCAGCATCTGCAACTCACGGGTCAGGTGTTCAAGTACTTTGGTGGCCCTTTCTTTGAGGTCGTTCATCTCGAGCAACATTTGCTTCTTCTCCACATCGGCATTCATGTTGGACGAAATGAAATTGATCAGAAAGGAGGGGCTCTCGATGTTGCGAATGGCAAAACTCGCTTCTGTCGGGATGTTGGGCGACTGCTGAATGATCTGCATCGAAATGTCTTTCAGCGAATCCACGATCGCATTAAACTCCTCGTCCTTCAGGACCTTGGACGTATCGGAAAAGGCCTCCACCCTGGCCCTGAGATAAGGCTCGTCCTGTACGATGTCGGCTACACGGAAACGACGTTTGCCCTGGATGATCACCGTGGTATTGCCGTCCGGCATGCGCAGCATGCGCAAAATCTGGGCGATCGTACCGATGTTGTTCAGATCGCTGAGCCTTGGATCCTCAATACTTACGTCTTTCTGTGATACTACACCAATAATCCGGTCACTGGCGTAGGCATCTTTTATCAGTTTTATGGATTTATCGCGCCCTACCGTAATCGGGATCACTACACCCGGAAAAAGCACGGTATTTCGTAATGGCAGCACCGAAACCAGCTCCGGCAACTGCTCGTTGTTCATCTGCTCTTCGTCCTCATTCGTCAAAAGCGGGATCAATTCCGGCTCATCGTCGTTTATGGGCATCTGACCAATAGGCAGGTCGTTGTTATCGAATTGTGATGTCATGTCTTGGTTTTATGTCAGTTTGGCAGCCTTTTTCTCAAAAAGAAAGAAAGAACACCTATTTCAATCTCTGTGCCATTTAAATCTGTCGCTTCCATGGATCACGATGACCGTAAAAACTAAAGAATCTCAAAGGAAAGATGGAAGAGAGAACAACCCTTCCTTCCTGTATCCTGAACACAAAAACTTCGTTGGCCATGCCTTTTCCAGGGTACGAGCCATGTATCCCTCAATCGTCCGCTTTGGGATGCAATTGCATCAAATACAAATGACTCAGAATATTCTTGTCGGCCTCGCCAAGCACCACATTCCTCCGGGCCATTACCTTTCCGGCCAGCTCGATGGCCTTGTCAATCACAAACATTTCGCCTTCCGGTTCACTGCCCCAACTGAACGAAGGGACGAATTTGGGAGGAAATCCGGCGCCGAAAATATTGGCGGAAACACCCACAACCGTTCCGGTATTAAACATGGTATTGATACTGCATTTGCTATGATCCCCCATAAACAATCCGCAAAACTGCAGTCCTGTTCCTATCATTCCTTTGTCCGAATGGCTGTACACCTTTACTTCGGAATAATTATTCTTCAGATTGGAATTGTTTGAATCCGCCCCCAGATTGCACCATTCGCCGATCACGCTGTTCCCCAAAAAACCATCGTGTGCTTTGTTGCTGTTGGCATAGATCACCGAATTGCTGACTTCACCCCCAACCTTGCAGCCCGGTCCGAGGGTGGTGGCGCCGTAAATTTTAGCACCCATTTTCAATACGCCCTGCTCGCCCAGCGAAAAAGGCCCCCTGATCATGCTGCCTTCCATGACTTCAGCATCGCGGCCGATGTAGATAGGACCCGTGGCGGCGTTGAGCACGGCACATTCCACCCTGGCACCGCTTTCAATGAAAATCTGATCGGGCTTGAACGTCTGATTGGTCCCCGAAATCACCTCCGATTTCCTCCCTTTGGTTATCAATTGAAAATCAGCACGAATCGCTGCATCGTTTAAAGTAAAAATATCCCAGGGGCGGTTGATGAAGACCGGCGTTCCGATGTAATGAATGGTTTCGAGTCCTTCAAAAGGCTTAAGCCCTTCCAGTCCAATCAATTGATCACGGTGTACGGCCGCAGCCAGAAGCCGGTCCTGCCAAACAATTTGCTGACCCGGCTTCAGCACCTTCACCATGGGAAGAAGCGACTCATCGGGCAAAAGGGCACCGTTGATCACATGACAATCCGGGCCGGCCACGAGCGGATACCGACCCGACAGATAAAAACGTGTCAGGGAGCCGGAAGTTCCTTCGGTTACATTGAGCAGCATCTCCCATTTCCGCCGGATACTGAGGATTCCGCAACGCAGATCGCCCACCGGACGGGTAAATGCGAAAGGAAGAAGTTGATCACGGTATTGATCGTCAGCAAGAACTAGTTGCATGGAGCAGGTATTTTGAGGGTGAAAATAAGGGATTCAGTTCAATACAGGAATACACGATCTTTTCTGATCTTCGCAGGCGAAAATATGAAACCGATCCAGTGCCTGCTTCTTACCGTTTTTCTGCTGATTGTATCCACGGCAAGGCTGAAGGCGGATTATGTCTGGACATCCCTTTGCAGGCAGGCCTACGAAGCGGCCATTGCGCTGGATTTCGACAAAGCCCACCGCTTGCTTTCTGCCGAGAAAGCCGAAAGACCGGAAAATCTCATTCCGGTATACATTGAAAGCCAGATTGATTTTCTGAAGTCTTTTATTGATGAGGATAAAAAAGTGCTGGAAGGCATAAAAATCCGCAACGAACAGCGCATCAGCATCATCCGGTCGCACAAAGGCAAATCGCCTTACCAACGTTTATGTATAGCTGAAATGTACCTCCAACTGGCCATCGCCCGGGCCCGGGCCGAGGAGTTTTTCGGCGCTGCATACGATGTACGCAAGGCCTACAAACTGCTGGAGGAAAACCAGAAAGACTATCCTGAGTTCAAACCCAATCTCCGTGGCATAGGGCTGATACATGCCGCCGTGGGTACGATCCCGAAAAACTATCAGTGGGTCGCCGGCATGCTCGGACTCAGCGGATCCATTAAACAGGGACTGAACGAACTCAAACTGCTGCTTTATGCCACTACCCGGCAAACCGAGTATGCCTACCTGAAAGATGAGACCATTGTGATGCTTACCTTTCTGGAACTCAACCTGGGCAAAGACAAGGACAACGAAAGCATCCGGAAACGCTTTTATCCGGTTAAAAACATTCAGGAAAAACCCCTGCTCCTGTTTGCCAAGAGTGTTTTCCATTTTGCGGCCGCTGAAAACGACTCGGTCATCAAACTGCTCTCCTCCCGCAGCAAGGACATCAACGGACAGGCCTTGCACTACCTGAACTTCATGGAAGCCAATGCCCGGCTCTACAACATGGACTTTTCCGCAGAATTGCTTTATCTGAAATACCTGCAGAACTACCGTGGAAATACGTACGTGAAATCCGCCTGGCAAAAGGTAGCCTGGATTCATCTGCTAAAAGGAGACGATGAAGGGTACCGGCAAAACATCGCCCGCTGTGTCTCCGCCAAAAAGGGAGAAGACCTTACCGATGAGGACAAGGCCGCCATTCGTGAAGCGGAGAACAAAGAAACACCCAATGTAATCCTCCTTCGGGCCCGTCTTCTCTTTGACGGGGGTTATTACCAGCGCTCGCTCAATGAACTTGCCGGAAGAAGCCTGACCTTATTCCCTACGGTAAAAGCACAACTGGAATATACCTACCGGCTGGCCAGGATTTTTGACAAAATGGAAAAGAAAGACAAGGCCCTTCAGCTTTACGAAAACACGCATAAAAACGGCGCCTCACATCCTTATTATTTTGCGGCCAGTTCCGCCTTGTATATCGGACAACTTTACGAAGACCAGGGGAACAAGGTAAAAGCCACCGAATGGTACAAGAAGACGCTGGAGATGCGTGACCATGAATACCAGAACAGCATCGATCAGAAAGCAAAAGCAGGCCTGAACCGGCTGGGCGACTGACCCTGAGCCCTGCCAGGACCATGCGGATGAATTACAGAGGAATAAGCTGTGTACTCTTTGCTACCAATTCGCTTACAGATTGCGAACATGAAGCCGGATCATCAGGCCCTGTATTCTGAAAAACAAAAGCCCTTTCACCATGGAATTTATACCGGAAGAAATACTCAGGTACTGTGAAAATCACAGCGAAAGCGAATCTGCCTTGTTAAACCGGCTTAACCGCGACACCTGTGCCAAAATCCTGAACCCGCGGATGCTCAGCGGTCACCTGCAGGGAAGGTTTCTGTCCATGATCAGCCAAATGCTGCGACCCGGATACATTCTTGAAATCGGAACCTATACCGGCTATTCGGCGCTTTGCCTGGCAGAAGGCTTGCAGGCGGGAGGGAAACTCATTACCATCGATATCAACGATGAACTGGAAGCATTCGCCGCCGGTTATTTTAAAGAATCGGCTTTCGGACAGGCCATCGTACAGAAAACCGGAGATGCCCTGCTCATTCTTCCGGACATTGAAAGTAACATTGACCTGGTTTTTATAGATGCCGACAAAAAAGAGTACAGCGCGTACTATGACCTCATCATCGATAAAGTCCGGTCGGGAGGCGTCATCCTCACCGACAATGTGTTGTGGAGCGGTCAGGTGCTTCAACCTGCAGAGCGGCAGGATCCGGATACACGCAGCGTGACCGCGTTCAATGAAAAAATAAAAACAGACCCTCGGGTTCAGGTGCTGATGCTGCCCCTTCGGGACGGAATCAGCGTGATCATGAAAAAATAACAACTGCTCCCCGCCGGAATTGCCTTTGGCAGAAACCGGATCACCTGTCCCCTGCCTCATTCAGACTTTCAAAACGAAAGAACGACCGGTTACCCGCTGAATTTGTAACTTCGTTGGACCACCATGTCAGACGACAACATTTCCCGTAAAAAGCCCAATTATCCTGTGGGCAGTGAGCTCAGAAAGTACCTTCGAGGCTACGGGCGAAAATTTTCCGCATCCATCGAATACAAAGACCTCCTGCGTTTCACCAGTGCCTTTCCCCATTACGACCGTAAAGGCAAGGACACCCTCTGGGAAAGCGTGTATTACCCTCCTGCCGAGCTGGGACCGCTGAACAAAGCGCTTACGGGCATGTATGCACAGCTCAAAACAGGGGGCGACTCATCGGTAATAGAACACCTGTATGCCGAGCGCGTAGATTTCTGCACCTTCGGCAATTCAAAACCTTTCAGAATCCGTATTGTAAATACCTATAACGACAACTTTGATTACTTCTATGTGAAGCAGGCCGACGCCTCACGCATTTACGGGCTGGAACTTGAACACATTCTAAGCCCCAACCGCATCAGTTATTTCGTGAGCGGCAACACGCTGGTGGAAGAACACATTGCCGGTATCCCGGGCGATATGTTCATTAAAAACCACCTGGAAACCAAAGATTACAATGCCATCCGTATCGCCAAGGAGTTTGTGAAATTCAATGAACGCTGCTTCCTGCGGCTGTTGGGCGATATGCGTTCCTATAACTATGTAGTGGACATTACGCCTGATTTTGAAGAGGTGCACTACCGGATCCGCGCCATTGATTTTGATCAGCAGAGTTATGAAGGCAAACGCACCCTTTACATGCCTCAGTATTTCAAGCAAAACAATGCCTTTGTGAAACTTGCCATTGATCTCATGACCCCGGAAACGGTCAGGCAATACCAGTTTGAAGAACGGACCCTCATCGCCAAACGAATCAAGGCCGGAAAAAGAATGCTCAAAGACCTCCTGGATTGCATGAGCAAAGACACCATCAGCACGCCGGAGAAAACCAACCAACTCAAGGACGAACTCTGCCGTTATTACGATAACCCCTCCTTCCTGCGTTGCAAAAGTATGGGCGACCTGGTGAAGCAGAGCCTGAAAGAGATGTTGAAACAAAACAAACTGCAACTTGGGCTTTTCGCTGCAAAAACGCAAAAGCCTACCTGATCCATCCTCCGGGGCACCCTGCACCAAGCATGCCGACCCCGGCCAGCCACCTAAAACAGAAGCCCACTTTACAAAATTCACTTCAAAGGATTAAACCATTCCCTATATTTGAATTCTCACTGGAAAATCAAGAACATGAAAAACCTCATTTGCCTCTTACTGATTGTTTCCGGCACGGTATTATCCGGTCCGCTCTTTGCCCAGAATCAAAAAAAACAACATAAGGAACTGAGCGCGGAACAAAGGGCCGACAAGCGTACCGAACTGCTCAAAACCAAATTGCTCCTCTCCGACGAACAAAGCCGGCAGGTACATGCGGCGGCTCTTCACATGGAACAAAACCGTTCGAATGAAAAGGGCAAAATGCGTGCGGGCCGTGAAGAATTTGAATCCTCACTTCGCAGCATTCTCAATCCCGAACAACTGGAAAAGTATGAAGCCTTGAGAGAAGAGAAGAAAGAACAGGTTAAACAACGTGTGGAAGAACGCAGGAACCAGGATAAAATGAAACAGGAAAAGGAAACCGAAAACCAGAATGATCCTGTGAAAAACTGAGTTCTGTTTCCAATCTGAATGTAATCAGAAGCCCAATTTACGAGACAAAACACCTTCCTTTACGTGAGGACTTGATGCCTGAATCTTTCCAGGTAACCCTGCTTTACAATACACCATCTTCCAAACGGCATCACCGGGGTGATCGCGCAGGCATGCGCTGCATTAAAAAAATTTGTATCCGCTCCGGGGCCCCAGGACATCATAAAGACCTTGCTCTATTCTGCTTTACCCTAAGCAATTTCAGTGAATAATGTAATTCGCAGATCGACTGATTTAAAAAGGAGGTATTTAATTCGCCATTTTGACCATGTCGCCGGAAAAGACAGGCCGACTTTGCGGGACCAGACGCCAACTCCTCAGGCTTCTTTCTTCCATTTGCCACAGCGCTCTTCCCATTGCTGCCGGAATCTTTCCCGCTCCTCGGGAGACATGGCTTCCATCTTTGTCTTCATGTGTTCTCCCCAGGCACCTTTCCATTTTCTACCGATGTGAGAACCTCCTCCACCAAACAAAATCTTTGATAGCAGTAGAAGTCCCAGGGCCTGCAAAAAAGTGATGGAAGGCCATTGCAGTAATTCAGGCATCAGCCAGTTCCACAGATACATGACCACCAGGCCCACCATTAAAAAGATGGCAGCAAAGCCCAGTACTGCTTTCAGAATAAAATTTGATTTCATGTCCAATAGTTTTTCATTCAGGAATCAATGATCACGGCTTTTTTCAGGCATCCGGCGTATATACACAGGCCTTCCAGGGTCCGTTGTTATGTAACGATTGCATTTCACTCCGGTTCTTCAAACAATTCTTTGTACAACGAAGTAAGTCTTTTTCGGAGAAATTTCACCGCATAGTGTTTTCTTGACAATAAGGTATTCACCGGTACCCCGGTTTCATCGCTGATTTCCTTGAAACTCTGCTGGTCGAGTTCATGCCTGACAAAAACCTCGCGCTGCTCAGCCGGCAATTCTTCCAGGGCTTTCAGGAGGGCCTCCCGGATCACTTCGTTGTCGCTTGACATGAAACCCGGATCATCGCCTGCACCCAGGAGTTCTTCAAGGAACGAATTGGCCTCTCCATTTTCATTCGTACCCTGGTGGAGGTCGTCATACAAAACCGGCTTGTGCTTCCGGTAACGGTCGGTAATTTTATTCCGGGCTACCCGGAAAAGCCAGGCCGCCATCTGCTCCACCGGCTGCAGCACTCTGTAGGTGGACGTCAGTTCATAAAATACATCCTGTAAAATATCTTCAGCATCAGCGCTTTCTTTGACGCGCACCCGGATGAAATCGTACAATCGCTTGCGGTATTGCTGAACCGCCTGGCGTATTGTTTCGTCCTGTTGCGCCATCTGAATCGGATAAGAGGGAATGGTTGACATTGCAAGGGTAATGACGATTTCCTTAAATTCCTATTGCAACCGAAACAGAAATGAAGGATGAAGCGTCGCATTTGGGTGATGGAGGGTAATAATGCTTAAATTCGTGGCGATTTTCCAATCAAGCAATCGCAAAAAAATATGGCGCAGGTAGAACTCAAAATGCCCAAAATGGGTGAAAGTGTACACGAAGCAACCATTATCCGTTGGCTGAAAAATGAAGGGGAGCAGGTGGAGGCCGATGAGACCATCCTTGAAATTGCCACAGATAAAGTTGATTCTGAAGTACCTTCAACGGCCGGTGGCACCCTGGTTAAGCGCCTCTTCAATGAAGGGGATGTTGTGCAGGTGGGGACGGCCATTGCCATTATTTCAACCGGCGGTGCTGAACCCCCCTCTTCCGGAAATGGACAGGCCAAAGCGGAAAGTCCTGCGGCTTTACCGGTTGCGGAAAAAGTTGTTTCATCACCTGCCCCGACGATTGCTACCGCTCCTGCTCCGATGGCCCTTGCCAACGGTTCGCGCTTTTATTCTCCGCTGGTCCGTACCATTGCAGGCACCGAAGGTGTATCGCAGGGAGAACTTGATGCCATACCCGGCACCGGAGCTGAAGGCCGGGTCACTAAAAAAGACATTCTGGCTTTTGTAGAACAGAAAAAGAACGGCCTGCAGACGGCTCCGGCCGGTAGTCCTGGTCCGGCGGTGCAGACCGTCCAGGCTCCCGCAGCTGCCACCAGGCCGGATGCTAAACCTGCTGTTTCTCTATCCGGAGACGTGGAAATCATAGAAATGGACAGAATGCGCAAACTCATTGCCGATCACATGGTCATGAGCAAGCAGACTTCGCCCCATGTTACCTCTTATGTGGAAGCCGATGTCACCAACCTGGTGATGTGGAGGGAAAAAGTGAAGAAAGCCTTTGAAAAAAGGGAAGGGGAAAAAATCACCTACACACCCCTCTTCATTGAAGCTATCGCACGGGCTATCAAGGACTTCCCGATGATTAACATCAGCGTGGAGGGTTCAAAAATTTTGCTCAAGAAAAATATCAACATTGGCATGGCCACTGCCCTGCCCAGTGGCAACCTGATTGTGCCGGTCATAAAAAATGCCGATCGCCTGAACCTGGTGGGGCTGACCAAGGCCGTGAATGATCTGGCCAACCGGGCCCGCCAAAATAAGTTGCAACCTGATGAAATTCAGGGTGGTACATATACAATTACCAACGTAGGAAGTTTCGGAAACGTGATGGGAACGCCCATTATCAACCAACCCCAGGTCGCCATCATGGCAGTGGGTGCCATCCGGAAAAAGCCCGCCGTTATTGAAACCCCGATGGGTGACACCATCGGCATCCGACACATGATGTTCCTGAGTATGAGCTATGACCATCGGGTTGTGGACGGAAGTTTGGGTGGAAGTTTCATCCGCCGGGTTGCCGATTACCTGGAACAGTTTGACCTGAACCGCGAATTCTAGACGAAAAAAGCAATTCGGGCTTGCCTATTCCAAAAAATGCGCTAATTTTGCGCTCCGTTTCGTAAGAAACAAACCCCATGGCCCGTTCGTCTAGGGGTCTAGGACATCTCCCTTTCACGGAGGAAACACGGGTTCGATTCCCGTACGGGCTACAACCAGTGAATCTGGCTCTCTCCGGAGCGTAAGAGTAACTGAAGAATGAACATTTAACATTGAAATTCCAATGGCAAACCACAAATCAGCCGAAAAGCGAATCCGTTCAAACGACACGAAGCGAGTAAGAAACCGCTATCAGGCTAAAACCACGCGTAACCTGCTGAAGGAACTTCGCACGACCAAAGACAAGAGCAAAGCGGAAGCGATGATCCCCGAGGTTAGTGCCATGTTAGACCGTCTTGCGAAGAAAAACGTCATTCACAAGAACAAAGCGGCTAACCTGAAGTCCAGTATCCAGAAGCATGTAAACGGCATGAAATAAGCTCAGGCATTTTAAATGTTTATAAACGCCTTCCGTACACCGGGAGGCGTTTTTATTTTATTACTTCGCATGGGGATTCCTTTTCCTGTTCCCCTTGTCATTTTATGAAAACAAGCAAAATCAAAGAATGGTCGCCTGCCGATCGTCCGCGTGAAAAACTGCTTCAATCGGGTCCCTCCGCGCTTGGAGAAGCGGAATTGCTGGCGATACTCCTCCGCAACGGAACCCGCGAACACACTGCCATCGACCTGGCACGCCTCCTGCTTGCCTCCTGCAATCATGATTTACAGGAACTGGCCCGTGCCGGACAAAGTCAACTCTCCGGCATCAAAGGAGTAGGACAGGTAAAAGCGCTCACGGTTGTGGCCGCCCTGGAACTCGGACGCCGCTGCCGGCTCGCAGAAGCCAAACAAAAAGAACGGATCGGCTGCAGCCTTGATGCGGTCCACCTTTTGGACCCTGTATTAAGAGACCTCCCTCATGAAGAATTCTGGATCATTCTTCTGAACAGGGCCAATGCGGTGATGGATCTGCGCCCCATCAGCAAGGGTGGCATCAGTGGTACCGTGGTTGACCCGAAAATGATCTTCCACGAAGCCCTGCACATTCGGGCATCCGGTATCATTCTCGGCCATAACCATCCCAGTGCCAACCCCAAACCCAGTGAAAGCGATGTACAACTGACCAAAAAACTGAAAGAAGGGGGCAAACTGCTGGAAATCTCCGTATTGGACCATATTATCATAGCAGGGTCTAGTTTTTATAGTTTTGCAGATGAAGGCACCCTGTAATCTCCGGCTGTTAAGGAGCGCTCCGCAGTGGTGCTGCAGGAGAAAAATATGGCCAACCAGCTGCTGGTTTATACCACAAAAAAATCGCCCCGGCTCAAATACATCTTCGATCTGATCCTCGGCGATCTGCTTGGCCTGGATTATCATTTTACGGACAAGGCCGGAGAGTTCAAAAATCACGACGGACCAAAGTTCAGTTATTGCGACCATCAGCTGACCGATGAGCCATTCTTCTTCGCTTCCCGTCTGTTATTTGAAAAAGGAATTGAAGACCAGCAGATCAATGTATTTGAATGGAAGGGCATGCCGGTATTTTTTGGCACCCATCCAAAGTACATCCTTCCCTTCGACCCTTTTGCCGCCAGTTTCTACCTGGTGAGCCGCTACGAAGAATACCTCCCGCATATTAAGGATGAGCACATGCGTTTCAGTCCGCAGCAAAGCCTGGCCTATCAGAAAAATTTTCTTCATAAACCCATGGTAAACAT
>JAEUTF010000277.1 GCA_016788185.1 Bacteroidia bacterium
ATGTGTCATTAGCTCAGTTGGTTTAGAGCATTACCTTGACAGGGTAGGGGTCACTGGTTCGAATCCAGTATGACACACAAAACGACTTTTTTAAAGCCCGCTCACCTGGGCACTTTTGGGTTTACAACAGGCCTGTTCCGATTCTTTCATCATGGCGCCCCGTTGAATCAGGAAAATGGCAAGAGCTACCGCAATCACCGGGCTCAGGCGGTTCACCCAGGCACGCGCCCTGGAACTGATTAAACTTCCGGATAAGGATAAAATTAGCATCATCGGTACGGTTCCTGCGCCAAACAATGCCATGTAGAGAGCCCCTTCCGCCAGACCTCCGCCGGTAGCTGCACCCGCAAGGGCCAGATAAACAAAACCACAGGGCAGGATGCCATTTAAGGCCCCGATTCCGAACATTGAAAGCAGGGAATGTTTTTTCAACAAGGCCCCGAGTGATTTTTTTAGCTGATGGCTTGCACCGGAAAAACGCTGGCTGATTCTGTTCTGAATACCTTGGTTTGTCAACAGCACAAAAACAAGGATCAGTGCCCCGCTCAGAATACTCAGGTCACTCTGCCATCCCCGGATGGAAAAGGTCCGGCCAAACAATCCTGCCATCATGCCCAGTATCGAATACGTGAAAATCCTTCCTGAATTATACAGCAGGCGGGTGAAGAGCAGCCTGGAAGGGGACGCTTCGCCACCTGGCAGTGCGAGGGCAATAGGACCACACATTCCCGCACAGTGAAAACTACCGAGGAAACCAACCGATAATGCGGTCCAATAAAAAAATTCCATTATTGAATGAATATTTTCTCTTCCTGGTAGAGTGGAATGTCACCGACCGACCAATTGGACTGAACCCTCCAGTACCCCTTGTTCAGTTTGGCAGCGGGAATGCGCTGTTTTCCGTTTACGGGCTGCACCGGCAGGGACAGATCGAGTTTTGAATTGTCGGGGCGGAAGAGTGTTATTTCCCCTTTTACTGTTTTGCTTTCAAGGCCGGACGGGTAACTCACTTCGATGACTTTTTCACGTTCATTGTACAGCACCTGCAAACGATATCCGCTTTGATGTGAATTGTTCATCTGGTCGATTTTCTCCTGGTATTTGATTTCCTGCTCGTAATAATTGGGGGCCACGAGGTCAATGTTTTCCTGCGTACAGCGGTAGATCAGGTAAAGGAGGCCTCCTATAAATCCGGTGTAAAGTAAAATTATTCTATATCCCCAGTTCATGTGCTCAGTTGGTTGGTCCGATAAAATTGGTTTCTGCTTCATCCACGACGACCCCGTTAGAAAGTATCTGCAGACGGATTTTTGTTTTGGTTTTCAGGATGAGCTTTTTGTCAAGGATCAGAAAGAACTCCCCTTCGGCGATGTCTTGCTCTTTCAGAATGCTGATTCCATGGCCAACCCAGCGAATCGATCCCGCAGGCTCTGTCACTTTAATTTCAAGGGGCAGGTCCTTAAAGGTTTTATTGACAATTTTGATGTTATATAAATTGCTGACTCCGTTATTTTCCTGCTGCTGAAAAAGCATGCCGGGGGTGCGGAGTACGGTTGCTTCCACATCCGAGCGAAGGGCCAGAAGGGTAATGAGTGAACCCAACAGGATGCTGAGTACGATGGAATAACCGATAATCCGGGTGGTTACTTTAAATTTCTTACCCGATGCGATGGCCTCTTCGCTGGTGTAGCGGATCAGGCCTTTGGGTAATTCCACCTTTTCCATGATGGCATCACAGGCATCGATGCAGGCGGTGCAGTTCACACATTCCATCTGCGTGCCGTTGCGGATATCGATTCCGGTTGGACACACCTGTACGCATTGATGGCAGTCAATGCAATCACCGATTTTCCGGTCTTCTCCTTTGTGCATTTTCCCCCTGGGTTCGCCGCGTTTATAGTCGT
Organism: Bacteroidia bacterium; assembly: GCA_016788185.1. Taxonomy (GTDB): domain Bacteria; phylum Bacteroidota; class Bacteroidia; order AKYH767-A; family OLB10; genus JAJTFW01. The sequence goes on from JAEUTF010000277.1 coordinate 1,905, forward strand.
AAGCGATAACTACCGAGTTTTTATCCAGCAGGACTCCCTGAAGCCTGCCATAGGGACATACCACAATGCAGGCCTGCTCTCTGAACTTGGTGTACACCCCGTAAAACACGGAGGTGAATATGATCAGGGAAATCAGGCCGCCGGTATGTTTTGACGGATCATCGGTCACGATGGCTTTCAGCTCATCGATCCCGATCAGGTAGGCGAGGAAAGTGTTGGCAATGAGAAAGGATAGCAGGAAAAAAATGATGTTCTTCAAGGCCTTCTTCCTGAATTTCCGGGGATTGGGAGGTTCTGCATTCAGCGCCTTTTGTTGCATGTAATCCCCCTCAATCAGGTACTCTATTTTTCGGAATACCATCTCCATAAAAATGGTTTGCGGACAGGCCCAACCGCACCACAGGCGGCCGAACAAAGCGGTGAAGAGAATGATGAACACGATAAACGTGAGCATCGCAAGTACAAAAAGATCAAAATCCTGCGGCCAGAAGGCCACACCAAAAAGAATGAATTTCCTTTCCAGGATATTAAACAGCATCAGCGGGTGCCCGTTCACTTTCATGAAGGGGCCTGAAAACATCAGGGCCAGTAACACGACACTGACGATGGTTCGCTTATCGTACAGTGGGCCTTTTGGCTTCTTGGGATAAATCCAGTTTCTCCTGCCCTCTTTGCTGATCGTGGCAACGGAGTCGCGGAAGGAGCCGGAAGGGTCAGGGGTCGGACTTTGCAGGGATTCTTCTTGCATGGTTTAGTTGGCCGCCGTAGGAACAGCGCTGCTGTCTTTGACCACCGTGGTACTGTCATTGGCCGCGGGTGCCGATGTACCGGCCTCCACCCATTTGTCGCCCTGGGGCTCTTTGCCATTGGCGGGCTTGCTTCCGTGCAGGCTCATGATGTAACTGGAAACCTCCTGAATTTGCTTCGGAGTAAGTTGTGATTTCCAGGAAATCATGCCTTTGGCCGGAACACCATTGGTCACCGTGAGGAAGATGTTTTTAATGCCTCCGCCATGAATCCAGAAATCATCGGTCAGGTTGGGACCTACGGTACCTTCTCCTTGTGGTCCATGACAGGCTACACAGTTCTTGGTGTAAACATCCTTCCCGCTTCCCAAGGCTTCCGGTGTTTCCAGACGTTTAACCGTCTCGGCTGAAACAAAGTTAGCCATCTTGGACTGATGTTCCCTGATTTGCTTTTCCGCCTCCTGCATGGAAATGGTATATTCTTCCACCGATAGCGGGCCAGTGTCAATTACGTGATAATGTACCAGG
>JAEUTF010000035.1 GCA_016788185.1 Bacteroidia bacterium
CATCCGCAATATTGATAACTGTGTGCGTTGCCATAAAAGCGCCGATGAACACGATATCCGGATGGACCCGGGTGCATCAGGCAAAAACGAGCGTACCATCAACGATCAGGAAAAGCAGAACATGAACCGCTTTATTGAAAAGCAGGGGAAGAAAGACAGAAAGGAAGGACACGAGGAGGATAACGATTGATGGAGCCTGATGGCTTGCCGGTTTTTTTTCAGAAGTGTTTTCGCAGCACGAAGAACCCGAAACCGTCCTTGGTTTTTGTTAAATACCGGGCCGGGGTACAGGCTGCTCCGCGGTTCGTTCAATCGTGTACGACCTGAGCAAGATCAGCCCGCAGGGCTACGGATGTTCTGATTCAGGTCGGGGAGGGGCCGTACATTTATCCTGCACAAAGAAACCCGGCATGAAAAAGAAAGCACACCCCGAGAGCCTGATGATGTCGCACGGCTATACGCCGGCCTTGTCGGAAGGCGCCATCAAGAGTCCTATTTTTCAAACCAGCACCTTTGTCTTCAAAAGTGCCGAAGAAGGCAAGGCCTTTTTTGAATTGGCGTACGGACTTCGTCAGGCGCGTAAAGGGGAACAACCCGGACTCATTTACAGCCGCATCAACAATCCCGACCTGGAGATTCTGGAGAACCGGCTTTGTTTGTGGGATGAAGCGGAAGACTGCGCGGTTTTTGAAAGCGGGATGTCGGCCATCACCACGGTACTGCTGGAATTCCTGAATCCCGGCGATCTTTTACTGCTGAGTTCACCGCTGTACGGCGGAAGCGATCACTTCATCCGGAAAATCCTCACCCGCTTCGGAATCCACTATGCCAGCTTTCATGCCGGTCAAAGTAAAGCGGAGATTATGCACCTGGTGGAAGCGACCGGGATGGCCGATCGCCTGGCCATGATTTTTATCGAAACACCGGCCAACCCCACCAACGACCTCATCGATATCGCCATGAGCAAGGAGATTGCCATGAAGTATTCCGTCGCCGGCCGGGAAGTGCTCCTTGCGGTTGACAATACGTACATGGGACCCCTCTGGCAGCATCCGCTGAAACACGGCGCCGACCTGGTCTTGTATTCCGCCACGAAGTACATCGGCGGTCACAGCGATGTGATTGCCGGCGCCTGTCTCGGATCCAAACAGCATCTGCTCCGCGTAAAAGCGCTGCGGACCTTTCTGGGCAATATGGCCGGTCCCTGGACCGGCTGGCTCCTGATGCGCAGTCTCGAAACCCTGAAGGTACGCATGGATCAGCAGGCGGCCAACGCCGAAAAGGTAGCGGCTTTTCTTCACGCCCATCCGAAAGTGGAAAAGGTGTATTATCCGGCCTATCTGTCGACGGAGGATCCCGGGCAATATGCCATCTTCCGACGTCAATGCCTCAGCCACGGGGCCATGATTTCCTTTGATATAGAAGGCGGCGAAGCGGAGGCTTTCCGTTTTTTGAACGCCCTGCAGCTGATCAAGCTGGCGGTGAGCCTCGGCGGCACCGAAAGCCTGGCCGAACATCCCGCCACCATGACTCACGTCGACGTAGATCCGCAAACGCGTGAAGCGCTGCACATCACGGCTAAGATGATTCGCCTTTCCGTCGGTGTCGAACA
>JAEUTF010000055.1 GCA_016788185.1 Bacteroidia bacterium
CGATAAAAACATCACCCCCCGGGAAAACCTGTTCCTCAATGAACTTTTTAATGCCTGGGAAGAAAATTATTCCATGTAAAAAGCCCCCGTTTAATAAGAAAACCCGGAAGATCAGCGATCGCTCCGGGTTTTTGATTTTTAAAGTTGGTCCGTAAAGTGCTCGGGACAAGGAGGGTGACCTCGACTGGCGACCCCTAGACGATCCTGCCTCTTCGGACACGAGCCGTGTTTTCCTGTCCTTAGCGGTGATCAGTTGAAGGCATTGAAGCCGGTCACATCCATGCCGGTAATCAGCAGGTGGATATCATGGGTTCCTTCGTAGGTGATCACACTTTCCAGGTTCATCATGTGGCGCATGATGGGGTATTCGCCGGTGATGCCCATGCCGCCCAGCATCTGCCGCGCTTCCCTGGCAATCTGTATGGCCATGTTGACATTGTTCCTTTTGGCCATGGAAATCTGCGCGGGTGTCGCCCGGTTTTCATTCTTCAGCACGCCCAGCCTCCAGGTGAGCAATTGGGCTTTGGTGATTTCCGTGATCATCTCGGCCAGTTTCTTTTGCTGCAGCTGGAACGCGCCAATCGGCTTACCAAACTGGATTCGTTCCTGCGAATAGCGTAAGGCGGTATCGTAGCAATCCATGGCCGCTCCGATGGCGCCCCAGGCTATGCCATAACGGGCCGAATTCAGACAGCCCAGGGGTCCTTTAAGGCCTTTTACATTCGGGAAAATATTCGATTTCGGCACTTTTACATTGTCAAACACCAGTTCGCCGGTGGCACTGGCGCGCAGCGACCATTTGTTGTGGGTTTCCGGAGTCGAAAAGCCTTCCATGCCGCGCTCCACCACGAGTCCACGGATACTGCCTTCCTCGTCCTTAGCCCAAACCACCGCGATCTGTGCAAAGGGGGCATTGGAAATCCACATTTTGGAACCGTTGAGTACCACATGGTCGCCGGCATCCCTGATGGTGGTGAGCATGCCCGAGGGATTGGAGCCGTGGTTGGGTTCGGTGAGTCCAAAACAGCCCATCATTTCGCCTGTGGCGAGTTTCGGAAGGTATTTACGGCGTTGCTCCTCAGAGCCATAGCTGTAGATCGGATACATCACGAGCGAACTCTGCACCGAAGCCGTGGAACGTACCCCGGAGTCGCCGCGCTCTATTTCCTGCATGATCAGTCCATAAGAAATCTGATCCATGCCGCCGCCGCCGTACTCGGCCGGAATATACGGTCCGAAAGCGCCGATTCCGGCCAGCCCTTTGATGATCTGTTTAGGGAACTCGGCCTTCTGCGCATATTCTTCAATGATCGGGGAGACGTCGCGCTTCACCCATTCGCGGACGGAATCCCTGACCAAACGGTGTTCTTCTGTCAATAATTCATCCATGAGGAAGTAGTCATGGCCCTGGAAACGGTCTTGTGGCATGTGTTTTTGTAATTTTCCCGCTCTGTAGCGGGGATTTTTCGTGCGGCAAAAGTAGGTAAAACGGACCTTCAGCCGTCTGAAAAACGGATGATTTGGAACAGCCGCAAGGATCCCGGGCGCCCGGGAATTGTTTTTTCTGAACTGGCCGGTGAAACAGGCCGGAGTCCGGCCCGGAAGACTAAAAAATTTTGCCCGGTCACCCGATGGGCCTCATTCGCGTTCCAGTCCGGTAAACAGATGATCGTTGTTGATGTACAGGATCCGGTAGGGCGCCGCGCTTTTCTCCAGGTTTTCCCTGACCAGATCGTGCAGGCGCCGCGATTGCCGGAACATGAAACGGTTCCAGTAGAGGACCACGGTATACGGTTGTCCGGCACCAACCGATGGCAAGGGTCCTTTTAATAACGGTTTGGCATGTCCGAAAAGCCGGGTGAAAGAAACGAGCGAATCCACCGGCGCGGCGGATGTCGGTGGGAAGGTGTCAAAAAAACGGCCGCGGTTCCATTGCAGGTTGGGAAAACCGCCGGCATAGCAGTTGATAAACCAGGCACCGGGGAATTCCTGCTGTCCGAAATACAGCGCCTGGATGGGCTGGTAATGGTTTTTCTTTTCATCGGTCCGCTGCGTGTCCCTCATGCCGATGAATTCCAGATAAGTGGTGTCGATGGAGTAGGCGTTTCCCGGCGGCGCTCCGAGTTTTCGCAGGAAACGTCTGTGTTTTTTGTCGTCCAGTGTTTTGATGCTCCTTACCCCCATCATTTCTTTGGCGATGAAGGTGCAGGAAAAGATACTCATGCTGAGTCCTGCGAGCAGCAGGAGCGGAAGTTGCCTGATTTTTTTCATGGAGATGCGATGCATAAGGCCGGCAGCAGTATTCCTGCTGCCGGCGGGTAAAATGGTTTAACGGAATTCCGCGTTGAGTTGCGCCACCCCCAGGGGGTTCCTCGACTTGTCGAGTTTGTAAACGCCGCGTTTGATCACGATGGAATTATAGCCCAGTTCCTCGGCCAGTTCCACCGGTACCACCTTGTCTTCATACACATAGAAGTCGTTTTCATCGGCAGCAGCGGGTGAATGGTCGCTGAGGATGCTGAATTGTATGCGGCCGTTGATTACCTCCATCTCCCCCTGGCCGGAGTTTGAAAAGTAGATTTTGTCTTTGAAGTTGAGGATGATGCAGATCCCCTTTTCTCCTTCACAGCCTTTGCCGTCACCGACCGGGTGACAGCGTGTGCCGAAGATGAAACGGATGCGGTTGCCGCTTTGCGCGAAGGAAGAGAGCGTGGTGATCATAAAGATCCCGATGGCAAAAAGGGTGATCAGAAAGGGGTTGGATACGGGTGTTTTCATGGTGTTGTTTTTTTGTTTTTCAGAAGAAGATTTTTTTTTTGGAAAGTAACGTTTAGGCAGTTACGCAGCCCGTCATTCCTCCCGGCCCCGCCGGTGAAGCGACATGTGGAGTTTTTACAGGCGCAGACGCACCTAATACCTCCCGGGGAGAAATGCTATGTTCATGTTTTTTGGCATCATGGCTGAAACGTAGGGGTCTTGTTGTTCCTGCCTGCCAACTTGTATTCAGCGAAAAACCGGACGAATCCTTTCACAAACTTATCGTGTCCGGGAACAAATGTATAACGTCCTTCCCTCAGATGAAAGGATCTTCATCAAAGAAATCAACAGGCGGATGTTAATCGCTTTAAGCGTCCGTTATTTTAAAGGAGAAGTGCAGCCCGACCGGTACGGAACACACCCGGTTCTTTTGATGGCAGGAGGAATGGGTATTCATAAGCGAAGAGCCGGGTGGAGAACAAACGAACAAGGACGGCAACCCGCCGGCGCGTTCAAGTTGCGGCATGTAAAATCGCCTTCACCTCCTCGTCGCTGACCTCACCGAAATCCTCATAGAATTCCCCTACCCCGCCGAAAGCGGCCGGCTCCAGCAAACAGATGTATTCATCGGCCAGGTCCCGGAAGAGCGCGGCCGCGGCAGGAGGAGCCACGGGTACGGCCAGTACAATTTTCGCCGGCTTCCTCAGCCTTAATCCACGGATGGCGGCGATCAGGGTGCTGCCGGTGGCGATGCCGTCGTCCACCAGGAGTACAATCCTTCCTTCCACAGCGGCGGATGCGGCACCTCCGGTATAGAGCGCATAACGTCGTTGCAGTTCCGCAATGATTCGGTTTCCTTCTTCGCGGAGGTAGGCGGGATCCACATCGCTGAGCTGCCTGTTGTAAACAAGCCCGTCGGGGGTGACCGATGCGATGGCGTATTCCTTGTTCATCGGATGTCCGATTTTTTTAGCCAGTACAATGTCCAGGGGAAGCTGAAGTTCCCTGGCTACCACCGCGCCGATGGGTACTCCCCCGCGGGGTACTGCCATCACCAGGCCATGGCATCCCCTGTAAGCGGCCAGTTTTTTGCTGAGCTGTTGCGCTGCGTCGATACGGTCGGTGAACATGAGGCAGAAAGAGTCAGAGATACTGCTTAAACCATTCTGTGGCGGAGTGCCCGGCTTGCTCCAGGCAGCCTGCTTCCTCAAACAAGTGGGTGGCGCCGGCCACCACGGTCAGCTTTTTGACACAGTGCAGGCGCTCGTACACAATCCGGTTCAGGGCCAGCACTTCTTCGTCACGCGCGCCGACAATGAGCAGGGTCGGGCAGGCTACCTGGCTGAACACTTCCGGAACAAGATCGGGTCTTCCTCCGCGTGAAACGATGGCGCTGATGTGTACGCCCGGTTCAACGGAGGCCTTCAGCGCGGAGGCCGCGCCGGTACTGGCGCCGAAGTAACCCGTCCTGAAATTTTTCAGCCGCGCATCCTCCGCTACATGCCGGGTCAAAAGCACCAGACGTTCGGTCAGCAGGTCAATGTCAAAGCGATTGTCTTCATTACGGTCTTCTTCCTCCGTCAACAGGTCGGGAAGAAAGGTGGAAATGCCGCCGCGTTGCAGCAGGCCGGCCACAAAATTATTTCTCGGACTGAACCGGCTGCTTCCACTGCCATGTGAGAAAATGACCAATCGCTGCGAGGCCTCCGGAACCACGAGTTCCCCTTCCAGGTTCATGCGTCCAAGCGGTATGCGGATGATTTCCTTGTTCATGGGGAGGAGGGAAAGAAAGGTGAAGGTACTGGCATTTAACGCGCCTGTAATTGATCCTTCAGCAGCCTTTTATTGATTTTAATCAGCCGGCTTTTTTTCTTCTTTCAATATCCAGTACAGGCCTTTCACGTTGGCTTTCCATTCGCGCAAGAGGATTACCAGGATGATTTCTTCGAGCAGGTCCAGGAAAGTGACAAGGACGGCCAGATAAAAAAGCGGATACAGGGGTTGGGGCAGGAGAAATAGCAGAATCATAAAACTTCCCTGCAGAATGGCGGCCACCTTCGCCAGCAGGGTGTGGAAGCTGGAAATTTTTCTGTAGCGAATCAGGGAAAGGATGATCTGCAGGATAAAGAGCGAAAAGAGCAGGAGCAGGCTGATTCGTTCTTCGTATACAAAATCGTATTTGAAAAAATACATGCCGGTCATCCCGGCAACAATGGTCAGGTCATCGCCGATGGAGTCAATCATCGCGCCGGCGATGCTGGTCACCTTGAATTTGCGTGCCAGGTACCCGTCAATGAGGTCGGTGAAAAAACTGAGGGCCAGCAGCCATTTGAAAACATCCGGCTGTCCGGAAATCACCAGGTAGATCAGGAAAAAGGCCGCCAGCAAGCGGTAGAGGGTAATGGCATTCACAAGGTAAAAGGCCGGTTTCTGCATGGGTGCTCCTGAATGAATCTTTTCCGACTACACAGTCAAAAGTAATGAAGTATGATAAACCCCTGCTTTAAAGGGCTACTCTCGGTCGTGCAGCGTATTGAAAAAGGCCGGTTGGGGAAACCGGCCTTTTTCACAGTGTGCTATTTTCGGAGCCCTTCAGGGTAACAGGTCCACCTCTTCCACCTGTATCACCTCTTTTGTAACGGCATCGCTTAAAATGGCCACCAGTTTTATTTTTTCAGGCACGGCATCGTTGGGCACAAGACTGTTGCTGTAGGTTTTGCTGATTTCATCGCCGGCATTCAGGGTGCCCAGGTCTTCTCCATAAGCTCCGTTCAGCGAACCGCGCAAGACATGGTTGTGCACATAGTTCTGCACGTTGCTGGTGCCATCCTTCTGCCATTGAATGATGCTGTCTTCTATAAAGTACACCGCCAGTTTTGCAGGATTGACCAGGTTGTCCACCACCTTTACATCGACTTCCGCCGTAATGGTACGGCTACCCGCATCGTACGTAGGGGTGATTTCCAGGCCGGCATCAGCAGGCAGGGCATACCATTCACTGAGTTTGGGAGCCCAGGCCGCCCAGTCGAGGATTTGCGGATCATTGGTGCCCGGATTCAGCATGCGGTTGACCATGCCTTTGGGAAAGGGCTGGCCGATCACGCCAAAATCGGTGGCGATCTGTGTGGCCAGGGGCGTACGGAAATCGTAGGTGAAATAAGGAGCGGTGGGAGGATAAGGGTCCGCCCAGAAATCAGCATGTACGGCGATTACCACCAAACGTTCCCCGTAGGTATTGAGGAGGTCGCTGGCCTTGCGGTGCGCATTGGGGCAAGCCTGGCAGGTGTGTCCGGTAAAATCTTCGATGAGTACTTTACGTACAACCGAATCAGTGGGAATAACATTGCCGCTGCTCCCGCCGTAGGGTCCATCGATTTCATCGCAGGCGGACACCACAAAGAGGTAGCTGAACAGGAGCAGGTATTGCTTCAGGTTTTTCATTTGGATCATCATCTTTTCAAAGGTACAAACAGGAATTTAATTCTTCGTCAGAAACGGCTGCTGATGGTCACCGCAATGCCATTACTGGCGGGTACAAAGCGGCAGACGCCCCCCACACAAAGCAGGCCGGCGCGCTGGCGGGCCCATCCCACGCTCAGACGGGTACCTCCGCTCATGTAGTTGACACTCCCGTTGAAATAATGGATGCGGAGCTCGCTGTCGTCGTTGCCGTAATTCCATTCGTCAAATACCGCCAGCGACCAGTTGGGGGCCATGGTGAATTCCACCAGCGCCATCGCCCAGTTGCCTTTGTCCTGCTCGGTGTACAGGTGTTCAAAGTCGAAGCGCAGGCTGTTGCTGCTGCTCAGTTTGTACGTGTATTCCAGCACGCCCAGGTGTGAACTCACCTGTTTCTCGGCGATTTTTCCTTCCAGTTTGTTGCGGTCGTAGATCTGGTACAGGTAGCTGAGGATGAACTTACTTTTCTTGCTGATTTTTTTTGTCAGTTCAAAAGTGACCTCCTGGTAATAGCGGTCCTTGCCGATCGCGAAGAAGTCGGAGTCGTACCCCAGGGTGTCGTCCGGATTTTTCCGTTCAATGTCGTTAACGGCAGCATAATTGAGCATGATGGTCGTGCCGTATTCCCCGCCCAGCTTCGACTTGGGCTTGAACGTATAATAGATTTCGGCCGATCCGCCCATCTCTCCGAGCGGCTGGGTGGCATAGGGGTAAAGCGTGGCGAGGCGATAGGTTTGCTGCCGGTTCACTGCCGGGAGATAATTGATCTGAAGCCGTGTGCCGGTCACCGTCCGGTCGGAGCGATAGTCCATGTTGTTTACCCGCTTGGCGCTGACGCGTATGCCGAGTCCTTTTTTGGTATAGGTGAGATTGGTGAAGAGCGCTTCCCCGGTGTTGTACTGGTAATTGTTGGATTGAGAAGGATCGTTGATTTTAGAGGCGTACTCGGCATCGAAGGCGACTTTGCCGTAGCGAAGACTGATGCGTCCGGCATAGGCGCCTACATTTTCAGGTAAGATGTAGGTCTCGTCATTGTCTTTCTGGTATTTGCTGACGAAGCTACCGCCAAGGCCTATGCGTAATTTGGAAGCGGCCAGTGCGCTGAATACGTCATTGAACTGGATCTCCCCGTCCACGCCGCGTACGATGCCATCTCCGAAGGTAAAGAAGTCGCGCTGCCTGCCGATAATGCCTTTGACGGTGATACCGCTCCTGGGTGAAAATACCGCCCGCAAACCGTCCATCGAATTGTCGAGCCCGAGGTTGGGCTCCCAGTAGGTTCGGAAAACAAGGCCGCTGCCGAACTGCTCGTAAAAATTACCGGCGGTTACCGTGAGTTTTTCATTGCTGTAGGTGACGTAACGATTTACAATGCCGCTGCCCTTGTAATTCTTGTCAAAACCCTGCAGGGCATTCAGGTAACTTTCATAGCGGATCCCGGCGCTCAGGTTTCCGTAATTATAGCTCAGTCCCATGAACCCGTTGTTGAGCCATTTTTCCTTCACTTCCGTAGCGCCGATGGCGGAGTCGGTCTGGTAATACTGACCGTTGGCCTCAAAATAGCCCGAAAAATTCCCCGTGTTTAAGGGTTGCTGGGCTTGGGCCGAATGGAGTACTCCAAGCAGCAGGACGACCGTCGGGAGGAGCAGCCTTTTCAAGGGGGATTGCATAGCTTCTGGGATCAGGTTAAGGGCAGCTAAAGTAAAGAAATCCCTTTAATTGTACTGGCGGAAGCGTGCTCTTTGTACATCTTCTGGTTCGTCAGGAGGATGCTCCAAAAACGACGTTGCGCAGGGCCATAAAAAAAGGGCCATCCGAGATGGCCCTTTTTTACATTGATTGAAAAGTTTATTTCGCACTGAGCTTTTTCAGCTCTTCGTACATTTTTTCTTCGTCGCCCGGCGTATAGGTGTTTCTCTGCGACACAATTTTTCCGTTGCCGTCAACCAGGAAGGTATGGGGTACGTTGTTGACATTCATGGCGCGGCGTAAATCAGAATTGGGATCCAGCAGGATGGTGAAATCCCAGCCTTTGCCGGCGGTAAAAGGGGCCACTGAACTCATGGTTCTGGTGTCGTCGATGGAAACGGCATAAATTTTAACACCGGTTTCCTTTTGCCAGTCCTGGTAAACCTCATTCATGCCGTTCAGGGAGGCCACACAGGGCTTGCACCAGGTCGCCCAGAAATCGATGATCATGGGTTTGCCGTCGTTTTTGATGTCCGCCGTGCTGAATGGTTTTCCTTCGATGTCTTTGATCGAAACAGCGGGGATGTCTGATTTTTTGGTGTCCTGTGCGGAAGCGATCTGGAAGAGGAAAAGGGCGGCAAAGGCAAGCACTAATTTTCTCATTGGTCGGGGTTCTTTTTTTGTTAAGCAGATCAAAAGTACAAAAAATCCTGCCGTTTTTTCCGGCATGGCCGGCGCTTCATCATTCACTCATGCCTCCGCCGGCTGTTACAAAAATCATAGCGTTTGACTCAACATACCATCTGAACGCTTAAAAATCGTTGAAACAGGAACTTAGTCCCTTACAGCACAAAAAGCAAAGAGGCTGCCTCAGCATGTGAAGCAGCCTCCTGGCTTTTCTGATCGGGTTAATTACCGGTTCAGGATCACTTTTTTGCTGATGCGCTGTCCGTCCGCATCGATCTGAATCATGTAAGAACCGTTCGCGAGTTCTTTCATGTTCACCTCGTGCTGATTGCTCTTGTCGGTGGTGTAGGTGTCAAGCACCTTTCCGCTGACATCCAGGATGGAAATGCGTACGTTGTTGTCGCGGATGGCGCTGAGATTGACAAACACGGTTCCGCTGCTGGGGGTAGGGAAGAGGCTGATTTGTTCGTTCAGCTGGTTTTCGCCAACGCCCACCGTAGTCGACAGGTTGATGTCATCTACAAAAAGGTTGTTCCCGTAGCCGGAGGTAGCACGGAATTTAACCAGTACTTCGGCTTGTCCGACATACGCGTTGAGGCTGAAACTTTCGGCGCGCCATTGGGTGGTGCTGCCGGCAGTCGGCGTAAACGCGGAACTCAGGTTACCGGCAGTCATCAACTGAGGATCGCTCTTGGTCCACTCGGTGTTCCAGGTGGCACCGCAATCGGTGGAAACCATTACTTCCAGCATATCGGTATATCCGGCATAACCGGCTTTGGCCATAACGAAAGAGAAGTTCGGGTTGATGGCATTGGTCAGATCGAATTTTGCGGTGAAGAGTTCATCCACATCGCCACCGGGACTGTTGTAGAAGTCCATTTTCGCCGAACCGTTGTTGGCGGTAGCGCCAACACCCAGTCGTGACCAGGTAGCGGCCGCGTTGCCGCCGTTGATGCGCAGCCAGTTGGTGGGAGGGAAGAGTACTGCGGTGAATCCTTCCACCACCGGTGCAGCCACAGCAGCGGCTGAGTTAAGCACCAGGGTAGCGGTGTAAGTGTCGTTGTTGGTTACAAAATCAGTTCCGCCGTTCACACTGGTAATGCTGCAGGAGAAATTGTTGGTTCCTGAACTCAGGGTGACCACAGGCAGGCTGACGGTGGCGCTGGCGCCGGTGCTCAATACGCCGGTCCAGTTAAAGGTGCCAGAACTGGCTCCGACAGTGTAGCTGAAATCAACGCTGGTAAGATCGTTGGTACCATAGTTGATGAGTTCAATCGTGGGCGTGTAGGCGTTTACACAGGTAAGGGTGGTGGTTCCGCACACTTTGATGGAGGCGTCCAGCGGAATCGGAAGCGGATTGCTCAGGCCGGCCTGCTTTACTTCTTTGGTCGCGTTATCCTGGATGAATGCAACGATGGCCAGTTCCTTTTTGTCATAAACATAGGTAGGAACCGCCGTGGTGAAGGTGTAGTTCTGGGTCTGGCCTACCGTCCAGCTGTTGCCGATGGCGGTGCCGGCTGCATTGGGCAGCATTTTACGCATCACGGAATAGAATTCGGTTTCTCCGTTGGATCCGGGGGCTACACAGAAAGCGATTTCCTTTTCCACCAATACGGTGTGCAGTACCAGGGTGCCGCTGGCGGCCTGGGTGGCGGTTACATCGATGCTGATGGTGATGGAATCATAGGTGGCGTTGTAGCTGTGGCTGACGGCCAGATCAAAAGGAGAAGCCACGGCGTAACGGTTGTTGATACCGGTCTGGGTGAGTGTGCTGGGCGCAGCGGCCTGGATCACATTGCCATCGAAGGCAATGTTCGGTACACCGCTCACGTTATAATAGCTGACGCGCGGTCCTACCCAGGTCTGGGTCTGGGTGTTCATCGGATCCACGCCCGGCCAGTTGGTCTGGTACTTAATGGATACCACCTTGGATTCGTTCAGCTCCAGGAGCGCGTTGAGCGCAGGGTTTTGCGCGGCACAGGGCCCGCAGGAGGCTTGCGTGAACTCCTCGAGGAGGGTCAGGCGTTGTGATTGTGCAAACACGGCGGAACCGGCCAGCAGGGCAATGGCAAACGTGTAAAGTTTCTTCATTGGTTTTCTGAATTATTTTTAATTAGTATAGTTTTGGGGAAACAATTAATCAAAGTTAGGGAATTCGTTGAAACATGTTTCCCTTTTTTTTCAAGGCAAAGTATAGGATAAGGGCTTATTAGAATAATACAAGAATTTAAATCCGGAATAGGGAATGTCTGCAGGCCGTCAGTTCTTCGTTTATTTTTTTATTTTGATTGTTAATCAGTCGCTTATGGGGCAAGTGCCTTTTTTCGAAAAATCATTTGGTCAGCCGGGGGTGGACATTGCGTTTGCCGTCAAACAAAATCCCGACAGCAACCTCTATGTTTTCGGTTATTCGGATAACAGCTTAACCCAATCGGTGGATTTCGCTTTGTCGAAACTGAGTCCGGCGGGGGACCTGTACTGGACAAAATATTACGGCACGGCCGATATAGATTTCGGGTTGAGCCTCAGCCTCGCGGATTCCTTTGACCTGATCCTGGCCGGAGTGATTGAAACCACGGGGCCCTTGGGTCAGGAAGTCCTGCTGATAAAAGTGGATAGCGCCGGGCAGGAACTGTGGAGAAATACCTATGGCGGTCCGGGTAACCAGAGTTGCAAGTCCGTCTTGAAAACAAGCGACGGCGGTTACATCCTCTGCGGCTATCGCTCTGATCCTTTCGGATCCAACGACAGTTACGTATTGAAGGTGGATGCCAACGGTACCTTCCAATGGGACAGTGCATACGGCGGCACCGACAATGAATACGCGGCGCGCATCATCGAGGTACCGGGCCCTGCTTTTGTGATGGCCTCCGACACGCGCAGTGCCGGCAGCGGGGGCTACGATGTGATGCTGAACAAACTGGACTCCGGCGGCACGGAGCTGTGGAACCAGGTGTACGGCGATGCCTTTCAGAACGGTTGCCAGGGGGTAATGCGAAGCACCTCCGACGTGCTGGTCACCTGGGGTGAAACGGAGATTTTCACGAATTCTCCTTTTGATTTCTTCCTCTATATGTTTAAGCAGAGCGGCGACTTTATTCGCCAATCCGTTTTCGGTGGCGCCGGGGCCGATGCCCTCTTCGACCTGGTGGAAACGCCGGGGGGCGATTTCATGGCGACCGGATACAGCAACAGCCAGAGCAGTGGTACCCAACCCATCAACCTGGTGCTGCTGCGCATGGATTCGCTCGGTACCCTGCAATGGTCGCGTGAATACGGCGACAGCAGCATCGACATCGGCTATAGCATCATTCCCGCCCTGGGCGGAGGCTATTACGTCGCCGGCCGCATCACCCAGGCCGACGAGGAATTTTACCTGCTTCACGTCGATGAGAACGGGCTGACCGGGGTGCAGGAGCCTTTTGAAGGGATCCATTATCCGATGGAAATCTGGCCCAATCCGGCGGCACAGGTTTGCCAGGTCAGACTTGGATTTTTCGCAGAAGTCTGGGAGATTTACGATGCCACCGGCCGGCTGCTTTTTAGGGAGAGTGGTCCTGCCACAACCGCTAAGCAACTGGATATTAGTTGTTTTAACAAGGGTTTTTACCGGCTCAGGGCGTATTCGGAAAAACAGACCGCCAGTGGCAAATTGATGATCCTGCGCTGAATTGTCGGCTGAACGTCAGAATTCAGTGGAGCGCTTGACGGGTGTACCGGATTTATTTTTATCTTTAACCCTCCAAAGCATAATTAAATACACCTGCATGAAAAAATTTACACTCATAGTTTCAATGTTTATAGCCGTACTTGGAGTAAAACAGGTACAAGCGCAAACGTTTAACCTGGGGAATTATACCCCCACCATCGTCCTCACCGATCCCTGGCTGGATTCTGAGTCGCACATGGAAATTTCAAACACCTCCAACACCCTGAAGCAGGTGAAGATTGAGCGGATGATCAATGTACAGGCATCCGGTCACATGGAATTCTTCTGTTTTGGTTCCGGAGTGACCGGGCTCTGTTACCCTCCGGGAACACCCGCTTCCAATGGTCTGGACACCATCCTCGCCAATTCCGCCGACAACTCCTTCAAGGCCACCGTTCGTCCCCTGGGTTCATACGGCTATACCTCGATTCACTACCGCATCAGCGATACCAACAATCCCGCCGACTCCATCGGTGTGGACCTGGCCTGGGATGTAACGACCTCCATCGGTGAAAATGCCCAGGTGTTCGGCATTTCCAAGCCCCTGCAGAATCCGGCCGATGCCTTCACCGTGTTCTCCTACAACCTGCAGAACGCGGATCAGAACGACCGCCTCGTGGTCTTCAACATGCTGGGTTCGAAAGTGAAATCGATGGACATCCCCGGTAAAACCGGAAACCTGATTCTGACCACTTCCGACCTGAAAGCCGGCATGTACATGGTTTCCTATATCAGCAACGGAAAAGCGAAAGATTCCTGCCGCCTGGTGGTGAGTCACCGCTAAGCCTAACGGTTTTATAGATACGAAAAGAGGCTGTCTCCTGAAAAGAGACAGCCTCTTTTATTTCCATGCCCCCGGTGCTGTTTTTTCATGAATGGACCGCACGCTGTGAACTTTTGAAGCAGGGCCAGGGCGCCTTTTTTGCCTGCGGGCATTTCGGATGGGAGATGCTGTCCGCAAGCCCTTGCGCTTTTGCGTTTCCTCCGGAACTGCCCGGCCTTTAAAGAGTGCCGGCAGGGCCTGCAGGCCTGAAAAAGTACTTTCACCGCAACGCGAAAAACACTAACTTTGCTGGTCAGCAGCGTCCCTGCACAGGGGCCCAAGTTTCACCAAAACGAATTATCATGCCGGATATAAACCAGGAAGCGCTCGATTACCATTCATCGGGGCGTCCGGGAAAGATTGAAGTTGTTCCCAGCAAACCTACCAGTACACAACGCGACCTTGCCCTGGCCTATTCGCCGGGTGTGGCCGTACCTTGCCTCGAAATCGAAAAGAATCCGGAGAGTGTATACCGTTACACGGCAAAGGGAAACCTGGTGGCCGTAATTTCTAACGGTACCGCGGTGCTTGGTTTGGGAAACATCGGCCCGGAAGCTTCCAAACCGGTGATGGAAGGAAAGGGCCTGCTGTTCAAAATTTTTGCCGATATCGATGTGTTTGACATTGAAATCGACCAGACCAATGTGGATGATTTTGTGAAAACCGTAAAGGCGATCAGTCCGACTTTCGGGGGCATCAACCTGGAAGATATCAAAGCGCCCGAGTGTTTTGAGATCGAGCGCCGCCTGAAGGAAGAACTGAAAATTCCGGTGATGCACGATGATCAGCATGGCACGGCCATCATTTCTGCCGCCGCCCTCATCAATGCCCTGGAGCTGGCCGGCAAGAAGATAGATCAGGTACGCATCGTGGTGAACGGAGCCGGCGCATCGGCCATCTCCTGCACCTCGCTCTTCGTATCGCTGGGAGCCCGCCTCGAGAACATCGTAATGCTCGACAGCACGGGTGTCATCCGGCACGACCGGGAGCATCTTGATGTCAATAAAATACGTTTTGCCACCCGGCGGGATATCCATACGCTGACCGAAGCGCTGAAGGATGCCGATGTTTTTGTCGGGCTCTCGAAGGGCAATATCCTGAAGGGGGCAGACCTTCTTCCCATGGCGGCGGATCCCATCGTGTTCGCCATGGCCAATCCCGACCCCGAGATCACCTACGAAGAAGCCACCGGCGCACGACCGGATCTCATCATGGCCACCGGACGCTCCGATTACCCCAACCAGGTGAATAACGTGATCGGCTTTCCGTTCATTTTTCGCGGAGCGCTCGACGTTCGCGCCACCCAGATCAACGAAGCCATGAAACTGGCGGCCGTCAAAGCCATTGCCGAACTGACCCGCGAACCGGTTCCTGAAATCGTGAACCTGGCGTACAACAAAACCAATCTTTCCTTCGGCCGCGATTACATCATCCCCAAACCGCTCGACCCAAGGCTCATTTATACCGTGGCGCCTGCCGTGGCCCGTGCCGCCATTGAATCCGGAGTGGCCCAGAAGCCCATCGCTAACTGGGAGGCCTATGAGAACGAGCTGAAGAAGCGCCTTGGTCTCGACAACAAGCTGATCCGCGTCATCACCAGCAAGGCAAAGCAGAATCCCCAGCGGGTGGTCTTTGCGGATGCAGACACCTACAAGATCCTCAAAACCGCCCAGGTGGTGAAGGAAGAAGGAATCGCCCAGCCCATTCTGCTGGGAAACCGTCTGAAAATAGAACGTCTCATCCAGGAGCACCAGTTGCGCCTCGACGATGTGCAGGTGATCGATCCCCGGGAGGAAAGCCAGACCCTGGAGGAATTCGGCAAGCTGTTTTTTGAGAAGCGGAAACGCCGTGGCTTCACCCTGTATGAAGCAAAGAAGATCATGCAGGAGCGGAATTATTACGGCGCCATGATGGTGGAAACCGGACAGGCCGACGCCCTGATCTCCGGCCTCACCCGCAACTATGTGGATACCATCAAACCCGCCTTGCGCATCATCGGTACGGAGAGTGGGGTGGATAAAGTGGCGGGCATGTACATCATGATCACCAAGGACGGACCTGTTTTCTTCGCCGATACCACCATCAACATCGATCCGTCCGCCGAGGATATTGTGGAAATCACCTTACTTACGGCGAAGGCGGTACGACAATTTAACATCAAGCCGCGTATCGCCCTGCTTTCCTATTCCAATTTCGGCTCGTCGAATACCGAAAGCGCTCTCAAGATGCGCAAAGCGGTCGACATCCTGCACGCGAAGTACCCCGACTTGCTGGTCGACGGGGAGATCCAGGCCAATTTCGCCTTCAAGCCGCAGATGCTGAAAGACAATTATCCTTTCAGCGATCTGGCCGGAGTTGGGGCCAATACGCTGATCTTTCCCAATCTGGATGCCGGTAACATCGCCTACAAACTCATGCAAACCATGGGTGGTGCAGAAGCCATTGGCCCCATTCTGCTCGGTCTGAAAAAGCCGGTGCACATCCTGCAACTCGGCTCTTCGGTGCGCGAAATTGTAAACATGGTGACCATCGCCGTGGTGGATGCCCAGTCGAGGCAGCGAGGCCAGGAAGAACCGGCCAGAAAGCCCGCCCTGAAAGGCTGATGCCCGTTAACGGATCAAAAGCAGGGTCTGGGTCAGTACTTTTTCGCGGGCACGTCCTTCGTGATAGCCTTCATAACGGATACGTGCTACGTAAAGCCCTTCGGGCGCTTCGGTTTGGCTGTACCGGCCGTCCCAGCCCTGTTCCGGCTGTGTGGTACTGAATAATTTTTGTCCCCAACGGTTATAGATATCCATGCTGAAGGAGCGGAAAACACAGTCGCTAACAGCCCGGTAACGTTCATTCTTCGTATCGCTGTTCGGACTAAAGGCGTTCGGCACCCAAACACTGCAGGCACAGTTTTCATACGCCAGTTCCACCGAATCGGCGTCCCGGCCGCACTGGTTTTCCGCCGTCACAAAATACAGGCCGGGGTAACGGACGTAAATGCTCCCGCTGGTTTCTCCGGTCGACCAGGTAAAGGGGCTGTTGCTTTCCACCTTCAGTTCGCGCGGCATGCCGTAGCAGAGGATAGACGTATCCGTGATCAGTGTAAGCGATGGCTTTTCACCCACCCGGATGTAATCCGTTTTCACCAGGGAGTCGCTTCCGCATTCATAACGGTTCACGAAGGTGACATCGAACAGGCCCGCCTGCGGATAGCAAATGTTGGCCGGGGCGCTGTCGCCGGCCGAGGGCGTGGCCGCCCCCTCGAAATACCAGGTACGGGAAGTGCTCTGCCGCTGTGATAGATCGCTGAAGGAGACGCAGTCGCCCACGCAGATTTCGGTTTTCCCGGCGCTGAAAGCGCTGTAGCCGGGAGCGGGATCAGCAAGTTTTACCAGGCTGATGTCATCCACATTGTAGTACTCCGCGTCGCCCGTTTGCATGCAGGAAGTGCCGAAGGTGCTGTCGTTGCAGAAAAGTCCGATCATCACCGCGTCGTAGCAGCTGTCGGCGGTAAAGTCCATGTTGAGCGGCACATAATTCGAAACTTGCAATGTTGAAGGGTCGAAGCGGACCTGTGGCCGGACGTTCAGGCAACCGGTGATGGGCATGGGCGGCGGATGCACGGATTTGTAGAAGTAAAATCCGATGGAGTAGCAGTTCGCGCTGGTGGCGGGCAAATTGGTGGTGGCAATCAGCCAATAGGAATTCAGCCGATAGGTAGCGCCCGGAACCAGCGTCTGGTTGAGCCGGCCTTTGAACGTTTCGCCGTACCAGTAGGTGCCCGGCACGAAGATGTTGGGCGGAGAGCAGATCAGCCCGATCAGCCCCGAACCGCTTCGCGGCGTACCGTAATTGCCGAGGGTGGAGGGAGCATAATAGCCGCAATGATAAAAATCAGCAGTTCCCGTGGCGGAGTCCCAACTGCTGCAACGGTTGATCTGGGAAGTATAGGTGGGACAGCTGAGGTATTGTTCGAAACCGGGATTTGGAAAGAGGTTTTGTGCCATGCCCGTCACACCGGAGGTGAACAGTAAAAACAAACACAGGACAGCACGCTGAAAGCTCGGATGCATGCCTGCAAAGATGGGTCAAAATTTACTTTTCAGTGTCAGGAATATGTCAATGTCAGACCCGCACGGAAGCGGCCGCGCTCTTGTATTTCGTACTTTCGTGAGCCCGCTGTCCTTCAGGCATTCCTCATCCCTTCAACCGCCATGTTCGATTATTTCAACGGCAAAGTGAGTTCCCTCAGTCCTACCGAAGTCACCATCGATTGCGGAGGAGTGGGCTATCACCTGCACATCACGCTGCACACCTACGGTCAGCTCAAAGAGCATTCTTCCTTCAAACTGTACGCCCACCAGGTCGTGCGCGAAGATGCACAGCTGCTGTTTGGATTTGCTGATCAGGAGGAGCGCAGCATGTTCCGGGAGCTCTTGAATGTCAGTGGTGTAGGAGCCTCCACCGCCCGGGTGGTGCTCAGTTCCATGACGGCGGCGCAGTTGCGCCAGGTCATTGCCGCGGCCGACATCATCAGCCTGCAGAAGGTGAAGGGCATCGGCGCCAAAACAGCGCAACGCATGGTGGTGGAGTTGCAGGACAAAATGAAAAAAGGCATCTACCTTTCTTCTGCAAGTTCTGCAGGGGTGCACAATACAGAGAGCAACGAAGCGTTAAGTGCTCTGCTGACCCTTGGTTTTGCGAGGGCCAGTGCTGAAAAAGCCATCCTACAAGCCTCGAAATCATTGGGTTCTGCTCCCAA
Source organism: Bacteroidia bacterium (assembly GCA_016788185.1). Lineage (GTDB taxonomy): Bacteria > Bacteroidota > Bacteroidia > AKYH767-A > OLB10 > JAJTFW01. Next base: position 17,878 of record JAEUTF010000055.1, read on the forward strand.
AGTGGAAGACCTCATTAAGTTAGCGTTAAGCTACCTCTGAAACCTATGATTTTCATGCTCGTATAATCCTCACAAAGGAGTCTCTGTAAGATTCTTTTCTTGCGGGTTTTGTGCTATTTTTGGCCGCCTGTATTTAAGTACCTAACACTGAAATTACCTGTTGAAGCGTTTCCGTTCGTATTCAATTATTGCGTTTTCATTGTTCTCGCTGATCACCCTCGTTTGGGCGACGGGGCCGGAACAGATCATGGATCGCTTTGCTTTTTCTCCTTTGGTGATGCCGGGTGATACCGATACGGCGCAGGTGCAATTGCCCTATCCATTTCCCGATCGCTGGTCGGATCCCTACAACAGCCAGTCGCCTACGAGTCCGCTCTACCTGGGCAACCCCGCCAACATCCAGACCAGCATCCAGTACAATCCGGAAGAGCGTCAGTACGATATTTTTGAAAGGGTGGGTGAGGAATTTTTCCGCAACCCGAGCTACATGACCTTCGAGGAATTCAAGCAGTCGGAGTTCGAGAAGAGTACAAAAAGTTACTGGAAGCAGAAGGCCAATGCCGACAATGTGGCGCAGCGCAAGGGCGGAGGCCCGAGAATTTATGTGGGTGGCGAGGCGTTCAACCGCATCTTCGGCGGCAACACCATCGACATCCGGCCGCAGGGTTCCGCGTCGCTGGCCTTCGGACTCAACATCAGCCGCTACGACAATCCTACTTTGCCGGAGCGTCAGCGCAGGGTCACCACCTTTGATTTCCGCGAGCAGATCCAGATGAACGTGATCGGTAACATCGGCGAAAAACTGAAGATCACCACCAATTACAATACCCAGGCCAGCTTCGATTTCGAGAACCAGATGAAACTGGAATATACCGGTTACGAAGATGAGATCATTCAAAAGATCGAAGCCGGTAACGTGAGCCTGCCGCTCAACAGCCAGCTCATCCAGGGCAGTCAGAGTCTTTTTGGGATCAAGACCCAGCTGCGTTTCGGCCGCCTGATGGTGACCAGCCTGCTTTCCCAGCAACGCGGCCAGGCCTCCAACATTGAAGTGAAGGGGGGCGCCACCACCACCAAATTCGATATTCCCTGCGATCAGTACGAAGTGAACAAGCACTATTTCATGGGGAATTATTTCAAGGACCAGTACGACTTCGCCCTGTCTGATCTCCCCTTCATCAACTCGCTGGTGGCCATCACCCGCCTCGAAGTGTGGGTCACCAACCGCAACAACAGCACCGACAATACCCGGACCATCCTCGCCATGATGGATCTGGGAGAAAAGAACTACTACAACCAGAGCGGGATCATCAACAACCTCCCGCCTTACGACAAGCAATACCCCTCCGATTCCTCCAACAGCCTTTACAATTACCTCAGCAGCAACGCCAATTTCCGTGACGTCACCCTGGTGCAGAACGAGATAGCGGGTGTCCCCGAATTCAGCGCTTCACGTGACTACGAAGTGGTGCAGAACGCCCGCCGGCTGGCCACCACCGAGTACACCTTCAACCCACGGCTGGGGTACATCTCCCTCAACCAGGCCCTCAACGGCAACGAAGTGCTGGCCGTAGCCTACGAATACACGATCGGCGGACAGGTATACCGTGTGGGTGACCTCACCAATACCGGCATCGAACCGCCGAAAGTCATGTTCCTGAAACTCATCAAAGGCCGTGTGAACAATACCAAGTTGCCCACCTGGGACCTGATGATGAAGAACATCTATGCCCTGGGCGGGTTTCAGCTCGACCGGAAGGATTTCAAGCTGGATGTACTCTATTACGTGGATACCATCGGTAACCGCCTCAACTACATCCCGACATCGCCGGCACAACCTAACGTGTACGCCAAGCCGCTGAACAGACTTTTCAACCTCGACAAGCTGAACTCCAACAACGATCCACGTCCTGACGGAGAATTCGATTTCATCGAAGGCGTCACGATCAACAGCGCCAGCGGACGCATCATCTTCCCGGTGCGCGAACCCTTCGGGTCTTATCTCCGCAGCAAGTTCACCGATTCGGTTTCGGCGGAGCCTTTTGTGTACCAGGCGCTCTACGATTCCACCCGCATCTTCGCCATCCAGCAGGCCGAGAAAAACAAATTCAGCCTGAAGGGAAGTTACATCAGCAAATACGGTTCCGATATCCCGCTCAATGCCATCAACATCCCGCAGGGATCCGTGAAGGTGACGGCGGGCGGCGCGCAGCTGGTGGAGAACGTGGATTATACCGTTGACTACAACCTGGGACGGGTGAAGATCATCAACCAGAGCATCCTGAACTCGGGTACCGCCATCAACATCGCGCTGGAGAGCAATACCCTGTTCAGCATCCAGTCGAAAACCCTCTTCGGCTCGCGGTTCGACTATACGGTGAACAAGGACCTCGTGCTCGGCGGCACCTTGCTGCGCCTCAACGAGCGCCCGATTACCCAGAAGGTGAACATCGGGGATGAGCCCATCGCCAACACCATCTGGGGCGTGGACGGAACCTGGCGTACCGAGTCGAGGTGGCTGACGCGGATGATCGACAAATTGCCCGGCATCTCCACCAAAGAACCTTCCAACATCACTATCAGCGGTGAATTCGCCAACCTGATTCCCGGCAACAACAAGGCCATCGGAAAAAACGGAACGGCGTACATCGACGACTTCGAAGGCAGCCAGAGCACCATCGACCTGCGCAATGTGGGCAGCTGGATCCTCGCTTCCACCCCCGCTTCCCTGCGTCCGGAAGCCGACAGCATCACCACCATCTACGGAAAGAACCGCGCCCGGCTCACCTGGTACATCATCGATCCGCTCTTTTACCGCGACATCCAGGATGTCACCCCGCCCAACATCGACGACAATGAAATTTCCAATCACCTGGTTCGTCAGGTTCCCGAGAAGGAGATCTTCCCCAACCGCGATGCCCCGCAGGGACAAACCGTGGTGTTGCCCGTGTTCAACGTTTCGTATTATCCGGAAGAACGCGGCCCTTATAACTATGACGTCGTACCGACACCGCTTTCCGCCGGGGTGAACTCGGACGGTAAGCTGAACAATCCCGAAACCCGCTGGGGCGGCATCATGCGCAGGATCGAGACCACCGACTTCGACGTAGCCAACGTGGAGTTCATCCAGTTCTGGATGATGGATCCTTTCAACAGCAATACACAAAATACCAACCAGGCCGGCGGCGACCTTTTTTTCAACCTGGGTAACATTTCGGAGGATGTACTGAAAGACGGCAAGCTGGAGTATGAAAACGGATTGCCCTCGGACGGCGATACCAGCCGTGCCAGCCGTACCACCTGGGGCTTCACGCCAAAGACACAGCCTCCCATCATTTACGCTTTTGACAACAATCCCGATGCCCGTCAGTTCCAGGACGTCGGTTTCGACGGACTCCGGAACAGCCTCGAAGTGGCCGTCTTTCAGGATTACCTGAATCAGCTGCAGGCGAACGTGAACGCGCAGGCGTATACGGAAGCGGCTTCCGATCCTTCGTCGGATAACTACCACTATTACCGCGGTACGGATTACGATAACCAGAACCTCGGCATCCTACAGCGTTACAAGCGCTTCAGCAATTCCGAGGGCAACTCCCCGACCGACGCGCAGTCGCCGGAGAGCTATCCGACCGCCGCCACCACCATTCCCGACGTAGCCGATATCAAC
>JAEUTF010000080.1 GCA_016788185.1 Bacteroidia bacterium
TCAGGCCACAAATCACACAAATTATTAAATATTCATTCATTAAAAACAGAAAAAACGGGGTTGTTCAATACAAATGTACTGCAGCCCCTGATACCATGCAAATTTTCTATCTGGAACCGCCCATCATCTGCATCATTTCGGCCTGGGACATGACCTTATAGCCTTCGGGAACGGAAAAAACATCGTCGCTAACGGTCTCAAGTTTAACTTCTTTCGCCACCATACGGATATCGATCTCATTGGTTTTCATTGAAAACTCAAGCGGAAAGCCGTCCAGTTCATCCATTTGATAATACCAGGATCCTGCCCCCTTGATTTTATCGGTGTACCATACCATCATGTCTTTTTCTCCTTCCGCCCCCATGATGGCCTTCCGGCATTCATAACCGGCGATGGTTTTTGTTTCCGCGGATTTACTCTTCAGCTTATACTTCTTGTTCTTCCCGACCTGTTTTTCCATCTCCTCCCGGTCTGTTTTCATGGCCATTTTATTGCCCATCAGATCCATGAGCAGGAAAACCTTGTCTTCCATCACCAGGACATCACTCTGCATCCCCATCCCCATGGGCATCCGCATTTTCATCTTGCCACCCTTAAACCACCATTCGCTCTGCTCAGGGAGCATGGCCATTTCCTCTTTCGACAATCCGGACTCGGAATATTGCATACTAAAGAGGATATAACCACTGGAATTCTGTGCTTTCAACAGGCCAGCCTGAGCAGACAGGAGTATGAGAAGGAATAAAATGCGTTTCATCTTTGGGGTTTAATTATGGAAGCCTAAAAATACGGAATTATTGAGATCCTGAGAGTAAAAAGCATGAAATTTTGTAGGTTTGGAACCTTAATCCTTCATGCGCATGAAAAGAAGTTTCAAGTTTGCCGGATCCTTGTGTCTGGGTCTCATTCTCCTGATATCAAATGCTGATGCACAACAAGGTTTTTTAAAACTGGAAGATATCTGGGGCAGTCCAAAATTATTTGCCCGTACTGCCGGCGGCTTTAATTCCATGAAAGACGGAGAGCATTACACCAATACTGAAGAAACACAACACGGTACGGCCCTTGTGAAGTATAATTTCAAAACAGGGAAAGCGGTTGATACCTTGTTAAAAGCGTCTCAACTGATCAGCAGCCCGGACACCATCGACTTCAGCAGCTACACCTTCAGTCCGGACGAATCCAAAATATTACTGGCTGTTCAGCCTGAAGCGATCTACCGTCATTCGACGCGCGAACATTACTACCTTTTTAACCGAACCAATTCCAGCATTACCAAGATCACAGAGAATGGAAAAGCCATGTATGGCACCTTCAGTCCTGACGGAGAGAAAATCGCCTATGTGCGTGACAACAATTTGTATTACTATGATTTCACTTCAAAAAAGGAAAGTGCGGTCACCACGGATGGCATGAAAAACGCCATCATCAACGGAGCCACCGACTGGGTTTATGAAGAAGAATTCAGCATGGACGTGGCCTTTGAATGGTCGGCCGACGGTCAGCATCTGGCCTATTATCGTTTTGACGAAAGCAAGGTGAAAGAATTCAATCTGACTTATTATGGTGAGTTGTACCCACGGGAAGAACGTTACAAGTATCCTAAAGCAGGCGAGGAAAATGCAAAAGTGGAATTGCACGTCTACTCTCTGAACAGCGGTAAAAATCAGTTGGTGGCATCCACCGGTTCAAGCTGGGAATACATTCCGAGGATCAAGTGGACCAGAAATCCGGATATCCTGAGTTTTCAGCGAAACAACCGCCACCAGAATGTGCTGGAACTCGTGTTTTACAGCCTCTCGAAAAACAGCAGCCAGGTGATCCTGAAAGAAGAGAACAATTCCTTCATTGAAATCACCGACGACCTTACCTTCCTGAACGACGGGAAGCGTTTCATCTGGACATCCACCCGGAGCGGATACAATCATATTTACCTGTATGGAACTGACGGAAAACTCCTGCGTCAGATCAGCAAGGGGGACTTTGACGTAACCAAATACTATGGTTTTGATGAAAAAAGCGGCACCTTCTATTTTCAAAGTGCAGAGCGAAGTCCGCTCGAACGGCATATCTACTCCGTTACGCTGGACGGCAAAAAGAAGGCCCTCACCCAATCAGCGGGCTCTCATGCTGCCGAGTTCAGCGCCGGGATGAGGTATTTTGCCGATACCTATTCCTCGTTCGGAACCCCCTATACCTGTTCCCTCAACAGCAGCAGCGACGGTAAAATTGTACGGGTGCTGACCGACAATGCAGAAGTCAGGAAGACGCTTTCCGGCTACACTACCGGCAAACTGGATACACTCAGTTTCCTGACGGAAGACGGTACCCGCCTCTACGGCTGGATGATTTTGCCCCCGGATTTCAAGCCTTCCAACACGTATCCGGTGCTCATGCATGTATACGGCGGACCGGGCGTACAAACGGTCACCAACGACTGGGACGGTCCCAATTACCTCTGGCACCAGTTCCTGGCTCAGCGGGGTTACATTGTCGTTAGTGTCGACAACCGCGGCACCCCCGGCAGGGGACTTGCTTTTGCCAACTGTATCTACAAGGACATGGGGAACCTGGAGGTGAAGGATCAGTTAAGCGCTGTAAAATACCTGAAGGGCAAACCCTGGGTGGACAGCAACCGGATTGGCGTATGGGGCTGGAGTTTTGGAGGATACATGACTTCCCTGCTGCTGACCAAGGGCATGGGACTCTTTAAAGCCGGCATCGCGGTGGCCCCTGTCACCAACTGGCGTTACTACGACAGCATTTACACGGAACGCTACCTGCAGACCCCGCAGGAAAATCCCAAAGGCTATGACGAGAATTCCCCTATCCATTACGCCAAAAACCTTCAGGGGAAATTCCTGCTGGTACACGGCTCCACCGACGATAATGTGCACATGCAAAACACCATGGATTTTGTAACCGCCCTGGTGAAAGCCAACAAGGCTTTTGATCTTTTCATCTACCCGAATAAAAATCACGGCATTAGCGGAGGCACCACCCGGCTACATCTGTATACCAAAATGACCAATTTCATTTTTGACAATTTGTAATTCGTTCATCATGGCCTTCCTTCAGCCTTGCGGATGAACGCCACCTGTTCCGTACGGAATGGACACCTGTGATGCATCAGAGTTAACAGTTGAATGGAAACAAAAGCCCTGGTTTACTCACCGGCTTGTATCCATTCATTCTTCATCCTTCACCCAAAGCGGCCTGGGTAGTTGCACGCCAAAGTAGACTGACATGAGGCGCAATGCCACGATGGAAGCGGCACCGGCAATGAAGCCGGTAAACGCTGCGTCAAGCAGAAACATAAAAGCGATACAGACCCAGCAACCCACAAAAGAGGCCACCGCATACAGACCTCCCGTGTACCTGAAAATGACCGGGATTTCATTGGTGACCACATCCCGGAACACACCGCCGGCCACACCAGTGATCACCCCCATCAGGGAAGCAGAAAATAAGGGCATCCCCATGTTTAGTGCAGCGAAAAGACCGGCGATGCTGAACAAACCCAAGCCGGTTGCCTCCACCGTATTGGACCTTGTGTGCAAGAGCTTGGCGATTTTGTGGAATACCGGAACATACACGAAGGCAATGGCCACAAACAAGACCACGAACAGATACACTTCATTTTCAATCCAAAAGAAAGGACGCCGGTTTAAGAGCACATCCCGCAGCGTTCCACCTCCAAAACTCACCAGCAGCGCCAGGCTGTACGCCCCCACCAGGTCCATTTTTTTCTCTGCCGCTTTGATCATGCCGGAAACGGAACTCACCACCACCGCAGCAGCTTCAACAAAAGTGAAGAGCGAAATACTTTCCATATCTTTATCCTTGCAAATATTATAAAATACAGGATGCAAGGGTGTCTGATGATCGTGTTCATTGTTGGATATTTTTTCAGCCACACCGGCAATTCCTGCGCCCAGGCCTTGCCGGATGGATTGAAAAACTGGCAAGGGACCTGGTATTCAATAAACCAATCCGATAGCATTTTTGAATCCTGGGTGCTGCTCCATGATGATACCTTATCCGGCCAATCCTGGACCAAAAAAGTCCGGGGAGATTCCATTCATACAGAACACATCCTCTTGTATGCCGTCCCGGAAGGGGTTATCTACGCACCCGTGGTCAACAGCCAGCACGGGTCAAAAGCGGTGTATTTCGGCATGGTACTTCAAAGTTCAAATTACTGGATGTTTTACAATGAAGAAAATGATTTTCCGAAATTCATCATCTACAAACGCCTCGATGAAAATCACCTGCAAGCCACGATCAGTAATTCGGATGATCCGAAGGATCCCGGAAGCATCACTTTTGACTTTACACGGCTGAAATAGCAGAAAGAACAGCCGGTCATCCTCTTCCATGAAGAACCGTGGTAATGAAGGAAACAGCGGAGAAATTATCCTTTATCTTTGTCTTATGAAGCATCAGGCGATCCTCTTATTGGGCAGCAACCTGGAAGACAGGCTTCGGATGCTGGAACTTGGAGAACAAAACATTGAAGCTCTTGCCGGAAAAGTCATGGCCCGGTCTTCCATTTACTCCAGCGCTGCCTGGGGAAACACCGATCAACCCGACTTTCTGAACCGCGTCATCGGCATTGAGACCGAACAGACCCCTGCTGACTTGCTCAGGTGTTTACTACGGATTGAATTATTGCATGGAAGGGCGCGTAAAGAAAAGTGGGGGCCCCGCACGCTTGACATAGACATCCTCTATTACGATGATCTGGTTTACCAGGATGAACTGCTTATCATCCCTCATCCCGGCATTGCCGGAAGAAGGTTTACACTGGTACCTTTGTGTGAACTTTTCCCGGAGTATATTCACCCGGTATGTGGGCGGAGCAATCAATGGCTGCTGGAGAATTGCAAGGACACTTCAGGCGTTGCGCTGTTTAACCTGGCCCATTCATGAAAAACCCTCTTCCCTATTCCTACCTTGCGGTCGAAGGAAACATTGGTGCCGGCAAGACATCCCTGGCCCGCATACTTTCCACCAAATTCAATTCTGCTCTTGTACTTGAAGAATTTGCCGAAAACACCTTTCTTCCCCAGTTTTACGAACAGCCCGAGCGTTTTGCCTTCCCGCTTGAAATGTCTTTTCTGGCGGAGAGATTTCAGCAAATTAAACTGGAACAACAACGTGCATTGGAAAACCAGCAGGTCCTGGTAGGAGATTATATATTTGAGAAAAGCCTGCTGTTTGCACAGGTCAATTTAAGCGGAGCCGAACTTGATTTATTTACCCGATTTTACAAATTAATCAACCCCAGCCTCCGTTCACCCGATCTGGTGCTGTACCTGCACCGGAGTACCCCGGCCTTGCTGCAGAATATTCACACCCGGGGCCGTGAATATGAAAAAAGCATTCCGGCCGCCTACCTGGACAAACTCAGCGAAGCCTACCTTGACCACCTGCAATCCACTCATAATCAACGGGTAATAATACTAAAATCGGACGAGATCGACTTTGTCAACAACCCGGCCGATCTTCGATTTGTGATGGATTTGGTGCAGCAGGAACATCCCGAAAAAGTCCTCGTACTCAACCCATAATGTAAGACTTTTCCGAACCTTTTAAATTAGGGAGATACTCGGACTTTGCTTATTATTGCATTCTCATCCCAATACTAATCATTAAAGACTGTTTGAATGAAAATTAAAAGTCTACTCTGTCTTATAATGTTGTCGGTTAGTGTACCCGTTTGGGGTCAAAATGAATCCGGCAACACGTCTAAATCAAACTACGGATTGCCTAAAGTGAAAGACTACGACCGTTGGTCGGCCGGTTTGACTTTTGGTGTCAGCCACTTACTGGGCGATCTGCTGAAAGGCTCCCAAAACAACAACCGTTTTATGGACCAGGGATTTCTGAATCCGGCTTTCGGACTTCAGGTACATCATCAGGTCAGCCACTCCATCGGATTGAGGTTGCGCGGTATGTTTTCAAAGTTCAGCGGTAACGATGAAGAATACCTCGATAAAAACTATCAAAGTGTACAATTCCCGAATGATCCGGACACCAATTACCGCTGGGCGGTAAAATATGAAAGCCCGATGTATGAAGGATCCCTTGAAATGACTTACAATTTCGGAAATATTTCCTTTTTGAACCGGAATAAAAATTTCCACATGGTGGCCACACTGGGTGTCGGCATGTTTCATTTCGACTCGGAGGTTAAATCTGATTCTTCCAATTCAATCCTGCTTCGTAAATCAGGGAGTATTACCGAATTGATGATCCCTGTGAGTCTTGGTTTTAAATATAAAATCAACAAGATTGACATTGGTATGGCCTTTGAATACCGCAAAACCTTTACCGACAAGGTGGATGCCACTATAAAAACTTTTTCGGAGTTCGATAATTACGTCATGCTTACCGCCGGTGTAAATTACACCTTTGGTAAAAAGAACAAGCCCATGGAATGGGTGAACCCCATGGAGGTGGTGTACAATGACCTTGCTGACATGAAAGAGAAAATTGATATTCTTTCAGGGGACAAGGACAAAGACGGTGTTTCCGACCTTTTCGACAAGGACAACAGCACAGCCGAAGGAAGCAAGGTATACGGTGATGGAACCACAGTAGACACCGACGGCGACGGTGTTCCTGACGGAAAAGACGCAGATCCTTTTACGCCCAAAGGTGCCAAAGTGGATGCCAACGGACAGGAAAGTGATACAGATGGAGATGGAGTAGCCGACAGCAGGGATCTTGAGCCGGGCACCACACAAGGGTCACTGGTGAATTTCCAGGGGGTGACCATTGCCAAACCCGGAGATTTTGGTAAAGATGGCGTGGGTGGTGCGAACGGCAAAAACGGAGTTGGTTTCCTCCCCTCTGTTTTCTTCGATCTGGGATCAGCCACGATAAAGCCTAATTTCCACGATCGTGTTCTTGTCATTGCCAAGGTACTTCAGGCCAACCCTGATTTAAAAGTCCGGATTGTCGGCAATTGCGACATCCGCGGAAACGAAAATGAAAATCTGAAGCTCGGACAACGCCGTGCTGACAATGTCAGGGATCACCTGATCAAACAATATGGTATTGATGCTGCACGACTCACTACCGACAGCAAAGGAGAAAAAGAACCAATGGCTACCTCGCTCAATCCGATGAACCGCAGGGTAGATTTTATTGTTGAATAAGCCGGATACCATTTCAGAAAAGGCTGCATCCTGAAAGGAATGCAGCCTTTTCTTTATCACCATCTACTTCTTTTTAGAATAAGCGGAGCGATCCGGTCATTCCACCTGGTTTTTAGCAGAAAACAGTTGAACAGCTGGCCATAACCTCTTCAAAAAGACAGGACAAATACCCGGAAACGGTGCTTTACATTCTTCATTGCCATGAAACATGTTTTTAAGATTTCCTGTGCAGGAAAAACCAGGGCATGGCATCATTCAGCTTTCAGGTCCATGATTCAACTCCCGTAATCGTTGCGAGCTGCAAGAAAAATCCGGGAGGTCAGACCTTATCAAACATCCTGAACAGCGTCCGGATCAGCTTTTCTTCCTCTTTGGTACCTGCCTGGCCGGAGGTTAACCAGTTCTTTTTGATGGCTGACCGTATATCCAGGTTCGTTTGTTCTTCCCCTGCCTTTACAATCTTAATCTCCAACTCAACGTGTGGTTTGAGCATGCCTTTCCGAAGTGTCGCTTTGATCAATCCTTGTTCTGGCAGAGCGGTCACTATTTTATAGTTCCTTTTCTTCAGCGCCTTCAGACTCAGGTTGTACACCGACTCAGGTTTATAGAAGAAAGAAAGTTTGCCCATCCAGTAAAGGGAATTGATAGCACTATGGAAGTTTTGAATAAAAACTAAACTAACTCCGACCGCTCCTGCATCGCTCTACATCAACTGATACAAGCTGATGTTATCGGGTCCTCCCTGAAGTAGCAGGAATCTTTCGCCGGCACTTCCCTCCGCCATCTCAGGAACACCCGTGCCCGGTACAGGGAAACCTTCCTGCACCGTGCCATCCCGGTTAAAAAGGAAGACCCGGTTATTTCCCAGGGCCGAAACGTAGACCTTGTTTTTCAGCACATGACTTCGTACTTCGGAAATTTTCCCTTCCGAGGTAAACCTGAACAAGGTAACATCGTCATTCGTTTTAAAGAACAAACCATTTGTGGTAGACAGCAGCCAATCTTCCCTCTGATCGCCGTTCAGGTCAACAGCCGCGGATGAATATACCGAATCACTCATCCGGCTGAATATTTTTTCAATTTCACCGTCTTTGCCCACCCGATACAGCACACCATCTTTCCCTCTGAAAGCAAGCAAATCCCCTTCTGCGTCCGAACCGGGAAGTACATCCCTGTCTCTCTCGGTATACACCTGCCCTTTTAAGGTAAACAAGCGCTCCCCGTTGAATGCTGTTACGAAAGCCGTACCGTTTTCATCCATCAAAATCAATTTACCCAGAGCTCTGTTTACGTAAACAGGATGCGCCAGCAGGCCCGGCAATTTAACAGGGCTGAACCCCGGCAATGGTTTTCCGCTGACGTGATAGGCATACATCCGAAGATTTTTGCAGGGCAGATAAAATCTGTCTTCCACTCCATTTACTCCTGACAAATACGTTAACCCGGCGGAGGCTTCAGCAGGCAGCCGGAAGGGATAGCTCCCGACATCCTGGCCCGTGGAATCTACAATGTAAACAAATGAATGGGTGTTGAAGATGTACTGACTGGATCCGTTTTTATAAAGGTCTACTTTGCTGATGTCACCCAGCAAGGAGGTTTCCAGGTTCTTCTTCCATTTTAAACTCCCCGTATTGTCATAGGCATACAATTGATTGGAAACATCCTGTGCCAGTATCAATCCATTAATCCCTGCAGGCATGAAGGGGCCACACGCAAGGGTCGTGTCCATTTTAACATTCCAGGCCAATTGAGGACCGGAAAAAGCTTTGTTAAAGTAGCCGATGCAACCTGTGGTACTGAACAAGCCCTGGTTATTACTGATTGAAAAAGTAATTCCGTTCCAATTTTTCAAGGTACTTCCATAACTGGCCAGCCAGGTCACCCAGGCCGGCGCCGCAATACTCGCAAAAACCTTCTCTGATTGAGGAATGCTACAATAGAAAAAAATGTTCCCTTTTTCCGGGACGTGCGTGGCCAGACTTTTATACCGGTCTTCCTTTACCAGAAGATTGCTGGTTTTAATATCGTTTATGTAGGCCCTGACCACCGATGCCTGGTTGGCAATGACAATATGATGGTTAATTCTGGTATAATAGAAACGGCTGACGCGGTTGAAAAGAGATCCAAAAAGATCCTTCAGAATCCATTTCCGGTCAATGTAACGAATGGAATAACCATTGTACAACTCTTCCTTTACGGATCCACCGAGCGCTTCAAGAGACTGCTGACACCTGGCCGAATCCCTGACCGACAACATGGCCATGAAATTATTGTCACTCAGGCTGGCGGCCGGTTGAGTCACGATGAGCGCGATCTCGTTTCCTATCCAGCCTTCGAAATAAGGTATCAGTTCGCCGCCGGCGTAATCAACTTTCTCTTTTCTGTGTTGCTTTCTCAGGGTTTCAAGAAGCACTTTTGTATCGCTTGCGCCCCAAATTACCGTGGCGGCAGTTTTGGCCGGTAACCAGTCGGCCAGTTTTCTTTCAACAGGGTTTTGTCCTTCAAACAACTGAACAAAGGATACTGAATCCCTCGCCAGGGTCTGCCCGTTGAAGGCAATCATGCTGGAGTGAAGATCCAGATTCATCACCGACCAATCACCGAGGCGCTCAAGCGGGAGAAGATTGATTGCGGCAGGATCCCTGAACTGCGTTTTCAACCAACGCGAGAAGCCCGAATACTGAATCGCTACGATCATTTTATCCGGCTGCTCCTCGATGAACGTTCGGATACTCGCCGCCGGAGATACCGCGGTTGAATTTTTCTGCTGACGAATGGCATCTTCCACCAGATAGGGCGTAGACGAGCCGATGAAGATACCTTTGCTTATGGTCCAGGCAAAACGGGTATTTGCTCCGGTTTTCAGTTCCTTTATTTCAATGCCATTGTAATTGCGGGACTGGACTACAGCCTCCGAGCGAAAAACCAGACGGATAATTTCATCCGACAAGAGGGCCTGCCTGGCATCCAGCCTGGAGAAAAACATCAGACTGAAGGATGAAGGGCCTGTTACATGGCCACTGATCACCAGCGGAGATTCATTGAAAATCTCCTTCAACCCGGCATTGTTAACACAGAGAGAATCAAAAAAAAGAAGGGAAAGGTGCCAATCCTTCATCACATCGATGGAATCACATCCCGAAAAAAAGGAACTACGGGCCAGTCGCTGGAGGTCTCCTGAACCGGGGTCAACAGAAACCATCCAGGCCACGTCGGCCGGTACAAGTTCAAAGACAGAGGACCGGTCGTTTTTACTGAACTGAAAATAAAAAAAGGCGCCCGCTATCATCAAAAGGATAAGGACAGATACGATGGACGAACTTACAACCCTCTTCATAATGGGTAAGCTCAAAGCTACACCAAGTGCTTTCGTCAATACCTGGCGTGAGGGATGTACTTATTTACATAAGCCTGTTAATAGCGCCGCTGTCAACAAAACGACTGCTTAACCGGACTTCCTGCTCTTAAATATGAAAGCAGATTGATCGAAAAACCAGGTAAAACCCAGCATCAATCTGGCTTTATTCTCCAGTCCGCTGCCGCTATCCACCTCATAGGCCCGTCGCATGGCCGAGAGGGAGATGCTGATGTCACGGTAATACGTTTCCAGTCCGGCACCGAGTAACAACGCATTCATCTCCGTCCCCGGTATAAGCACATCTTCCTCAAAAACACCATCCGTATGCTCATAATATGCCTGAAAAGCGGGCATGAAGGACAACTGATCACTCATCTTTAAAGAACAAAACAAACTGGCAACGCCAGTCATGCTTCTATCCACTCTTTCCCCAAACCGGTTACGTCCGTTCCATTTTAAAGCGGGGGTAAGGCTCAGGCCAAACACACCTATTCCCATCTGGTAATTGGTATAAAGAAGTCCATCGGTACTCCCTGTTCCGCATTGCATCATGATGGAATGCCGCATCCCGCTACTTTGCATATCACAATTACCGGTAGGCAATTTTAATCCTGCTCCCAGTAACAAACGGTGACGGAATCGGCCGGTCTCCAGTTCATCGATAAACTGCCATCCGCCTAAAAGGGTAAGGTCGCCGAAACCATTCAACGAGTACGTATCCGCCCCGTCGAAGGCGGTGTTCATGACGTAGGGTGCCACCACACTCAGTTCCACACGAGGATGGATATACACGCGTCCACGGAACTCCATGCCCCGGTACACTTCATAGGCTTTCTCCGTCTCCGGAGTGCCGGCATGGTCGCTGTGCTGCAATTTAAGGCTGCCATCCGGAAAGTAAGCAGAACCCTCCACCCCGGATCCCGCAAAGGACCTGTACCTGTAAAAAACGCCCGCATACGATCTGCGGTCGCCTGGTTGAATCCCCATAAAACAACCGCACATGTCACAGGCATACAAGGCGTCCATTGTCCCGGCTAACAACACCAGGAAAAACATTTTAAATTTCAGACTCATTACTGTACTTCTTTAAATCGTGCATCGTTGATGTACTTGTGATCGGTCAGCGTATTCAGGAAGCTGATTATATCGGTTTTGTCCTGGCTGGTCAGTGGTATGCCGGAACTCAGCAGCAAAGGATCCAGCGTAGCGCTTTGCCTGATTCCGCTTGTATAATGATCCAGCACCTGGCTGAGGCTTATAAAGCGGCCATCGTGCATATACGGATCGGTGAGGGCTACGTTACGAAGGGATGGCACTCTGAACAAACCGGAATCCTGAGGCAAATGGGTGATTACAGCCCTTCCGGCATCTTTGTTAAAGACACTATCCAGTCCGTTATTACGGAAAAGCATATCGGTCAGCAGCGGTTCCTTATGGCAATTTTCGCAATGGGTCCGGAACAATTGCAGACCGTTCATTTCGGAAGCAGAGAGGTTTATCTTACCGGCTCTGTACTGATCGTATCTGGAATCGGCGGAGATCATGGCTCCCATAAACTGGGCCATCGCGCGCATGGTCAGCTGAACCGTAATACTGTCGGTACCAAAAGCTGCGCTGAACATGGATTTGTATGCATCACTACGCTGCAGTTTAAAGATCACATTGGAGATGCTTTCATCCATTTCAACAGGATTTGTAATGGGAGCCAGTGGCTGCACCTCCAGATGATTTACGCCTCCATCCCACATGAAATTCGGGAACCAGGCCATGTTAAACAGACCGGGCGAATTCCTGTTCCCCAGCTGATTGTCCACTCCATGACTCAAGGCATGTCCGGCATTGGCAAAAGCCACAAACTGCTGGTGACAACTTCCGCAGGAGGTGGTGCTGTCGCGGGACAGAATCGGATCATAGAAGAGTTTCCGGCCCAGGCTGAATCCGGCCGGTGTGATCTTATTGTTCTGGAAGGTATACACCGGTTGCGGAAATCCATCCGGGATGTAGAAGGATACAGACAAGCCCTCGCTACCGGATGATTCATCCTTGGTACAGGCTCCAAAGAGCGTGATTGTAGCCAGCCACAGTGAAAACACCTTTAGTTTCATGACCCTGATTGTTTTTGTTGTCCCTTTAACCTGCTGTCGTTCCGGCCAGGCCGCCGGATTGAACCGGCTCAGTGTGGATCGTTGTGTAAGTGATCGAACGTGAACATGCCGGCGTAGTTATCGGCAATCTGCAAGGCTACTCCACCCGTCGACATCACATTGTTGTGTGAAGCAATGCTGATCGGATTGGGCGGGCCATCAAACACCTTCATGACATTCACAAAAGCGTGAATTTCCGCATCCCGATGACCATCCACGATCAGGCTGGATCCGTTGAAATCCAATTCCACCCAACGCAGGGCATTGGTATTGTTGGCATCCCTGAATCCGGCAATGTGATAAATATAACTGCCGTTGGACGAAGCACTGGATGAGCCCTCCATCTTGAAAAAAATATACCCGGTTGACCATGTCCAGAACATATCGGAAGGGGTCAACGCCCCGGTTTGAGCGCCACTCACATTTCTTGCCGAATCCACACCGATCAGGAAACGGATTTTGTTGTATGAGCCGGCCGGAACATCCGGTATAGAAAGTTTGGTGGATGCCTGGTTGGATTCATCCACGAGAAAATAGCTTTCCGGCATGGTGAACGTAACAGCATCATCTTTCATCAGCTGCACATTTGAAATATAATACTTCAGTTTCGAAATGGTAAATGATTCTCCGGAAGCATTGGTGTAAGAGGTGGCTCCGGTTTCATCTACATTCACATTGCCAACGATATTGGTCAATTCAAAGCTTACGGTTCCGGGCCCGGTCGTATTGTTGGTATCGTCCTCATCCTTGTCACAACCGCTAAAGGCCATGACAAAGGGACTGATCAGCACTAAGAGCAATAATGTTTTTTTCATTTTCTGTTTTTTGAAGGTAAGTGGAGTACTGGCTGGCGAAAAGTTGGATGCCGCAATTTAAGTTAAACAAGGCGAAAACAAGAAATTTCCAGCCAGGGTTTAGCTTCAATGGACAGTCACAATTGATTCTTACAAAGATATGACCAATTTACACAGCCGGCGGTCTGAAAATACCCCCTACCGTTCCTTTTAATACCTCCCGGGCAGGAACATGGTCAGCCAGGGTCTCTTCATGGTAATAAAACTTCAGATGGAGCTCCAGGAGGTCGAATAAAACAGTATCCTGAAACAAGACCTGAAGCGGCCCCTGGTTCTTTTCACGCTCACTTTGTTCTCCAAGTTCCTTGTTCAACTGACAGGTTCCTTTACAGCAATTTCCAGGAATATCTCTTTTCACACAAAGTACTTTGGCGAAATAATCTCTTCTCAGTTCAAAATTCAGCAGGAAGACAGACTTTGAAGTCATCTCCATTAAAAAGACCAGAATCATGAGATAAACTGAAAAATTGCTTTTCATCGCGGCAAATATAAATGCAGAAGTAGAAACCGGGTCTTGATTTCGCTGGAAGATGCTGATGATTTTGATCATACGAAAGGAGGATGGGAATGAATCCAGAAAGTGACTGAATGCTTTCAAAAAGAGGGGACGTTTGAAAAAAAATTGGTGAAAAGGGAAGGAGGCATTAAAGAGATAGTGCATTAATTATCAGCATCTTAAGTGTCATCGGGCTTAACACCCGCGAGGTCAGTTTTTAAAAATTAAAAACACCAGAAACACCGCTCCCTCCACTACTCATTTAGTAAAATCTTGTGTTCTGCCCCAATTACCGGTACAGGTAAACCAGCCCCTTGATGGTCCGGGTTTTCCCATCAGGCCCTGTATACTTGATTTGCCAGCCATAGATACCTGCCGGACAGACTTCCTCTTCAAAAGTGCCGTTCCAGGCTTCCTCCTGCTCGTCAGCTGAAAATATTTTCTGGCCGAAACGGTTAAAAATTTCGAGCCTGAAATACCCAACTTCTGCTGAATAGGATTTGAAAACGTCGTTCAATCCATCGCTATTCGGCGTGAATGCAGCCGGTACATACATTCCTGTAAAGCAATTTTCACGGATCAACACCGAATCGCTGCCCGTGCAACCGGAGCTATTGCTGACATTGACCGTGTACCAGCCTGTATCAGAAACCATGATGGTGGCCGTAGTCTCACCGGTGGACCATAAATACGAAGTAAAATTACCCGGATTAAGTGCTATTGATTCGCCCGGACAATAGAGCAAGGCGTCAGGCAATTGAGGTACCGGGCTACCTGAAGGATTTACGGGTACTGCAATTTCCCTGATCAGGGTACAGGCAGAGTCTGCGGTCAGGGTGAACTGGTACGAACCAGAGCCCAGTTGCGAAATGGAGTTTCCGGTTAAAGGCGGGCTGGTACTCCAGTTTATTTGCAAATTGGTATAAGCAGGAACCGTTAGTTGAATGGCCCCGTCATTCACACCCGGGCACGAGACCTCGACCACCGTTTCAATATACTCAGGTATGATGACCGTTCTGGTTTTCTCAATACTACCAACACAAGGCTCATTGACTGTTAACGTAACCGTATATACCCCCGGACCACTGAACACATGCGAATCACTGATCAGTGAAGAGGCATTATTTGCGGAAGCCGGATCGCCGAAGTTCCAGCTGACAGAGCCCGGACAAACTACGCCAGAGCCCTCAAAACGTACCTGATTTTCCGTTTCACAAACGTAGGTGAAGTCAATATCGGGCCATGGAATATCAGATATCGTAAAACTGTCAATGGCCAAACCATCATAATTATTACAGGTAGTTCCGGAGCAAAACGTAAAACGGAACAACACGTCGGGGACTCCAGCCAGATTAGACAAACAATAGGATGCTGTTAACCATTGACCGCTTCCGTTCCCCCCAAGGCAAGAGCCTGACGTTGGCACAATCGTTCCCGACCACCCGTTTTGGGGGTTGGCCAGTCCGGAAAGGTTGTTAATGGAAGGAGCGTTAAACCAGTTCTGCGTCCTGCAATCGGACGAATTGCTGTTAAAACCGACATTGACCCAGTTTACGCCCCCATCCGTGGAATACTGCATATTGCCGCCGTCGTATTGCCTTTCGGTATCCCAAAATACAAGGAACTGAACGTAGGGCCTGCTCAAGGCGGAGAAATCAAAACAGGGACTCTGTAACCATGATTTTTGACCTCCGTTGTAACTTGGGTTGGAGAGCCCCCCCGTTATCCAGCAGGCATTTCCACTTCCTGCAGCATTGATACGGGGTTTGGATGGAGTGCCCAGTGCCCAATCGGTATTCAGCCCGCCGCTTGACCAGGACGCCGGCCCGCTTTCGAAATCCTCAAAATAAGGGAAAAGCCCTACACACTGTGCAAACAACGTATTCTGCCACAGCAATATAAGAAAAACCCAAAGGAGGTTTGTCCTTTTATGCACCACGCAAATTTCATCATTTTTTGGCCTTTTTAAACCATCCGGCAGCAATATTCTTCACCCTCTCCCTACCCTCTCCTTACCATCTTACCCAGACCCTTTACGTTCATTTTAGCAGTTTCGATAAAACCGTTGTGAAAAGGATTAGAATTGTAAGCCCGGAGGACGGGATACAAGGTGACTTTTACATTGTTCAGAAACTTCAGAATCTGATTATCTTTACCCCAATAAAAACCAAAACGCATGAAAAAATCTTTACAAAAATTATTCCTTCTAACGGTGCTTCTCACCGCTGGTACCATCCAGGTCAAGGCTCAGCGATATGTAACGGAGATCTTTCCTGCGGCTGCAAAAACGTCTAATGTAATTTACGGGAATAACATCACGGTTTTAGGAGCATTGTTCGGCGGTTCCGCTGCTCCGGAGGATCTCCTGATGGATGTGTATACGCCCGATGGAGCACCAGATCCTTTGACCCAACGCCCGCTGGTCATTGTATTGCATACGGGAAGTTTCCTCCCACCTGTCATCAATGGTCAGCCTACCGGCTCAAAAACCGACAGTAACATTGTTGCCATGTGTACTCAATTTGCCAAAAGGGGGTATGTGGCTGCTGCCATGACCTATCGTAAAGGCTGGAATCCTCAGGCTACCGGACCCACCGGTCAGGATATTCGTACCGGCACCCTGCTGCAGGCCGTTTACCGGGGTATCCTGGATGCAAAAGCCTGCGTACGCTATTTCCGGGCGAATGCCGATACCGGCGGAAATGACTTTGGAATTGATCCGAACAATATCATCCTTGGCGGAGTTGGAACCGGAGGCTATATTGCATTGGCCTATGCCACCCTCGACGATCCGGCGGAAATTTCATTGACCAAGTTTCTGGCTAACGCCAATGACCCCACCTATGGTTTTGTGGCCGGTCAGTCGTATGTAAACCAGGCCCTGCTGGGCGACTTTGAGGGATATGGCGGCGTACCACAATTGAATAACCCGAATAACTCACCCGGTTATCCGAGTAACGTACAGTTTGTTTTTAACATGGGTGGTGCGATGGGTGATACTTCCTGGCTCGAACCCGGAGATGCTCCCATGGTAGCCTTTCACGTGGTGGGAGATCCCTTTGCTCCCTATGGTATTGGTGATGTCATTGTGCCCACCACCGGAGATTTTGTGGTGGAAGTTGGCGGAAGCCTGGAGGCTTTAAGGCTGGCCAACCTGGCGGGCAATAACAACTGTTTTGCGAATGCCGGTTTTAACGACCCGCTTACCAACTATGCCAATACAGTCAACAAC
>JAEUTF010000085.1 GCA_016788185.1 Bacteroidia bacterium
GATGCCCACTTCCAGGCGGAGCACAGTCTGGATCAGATTTTCAGTTACCTGGAACGTAGCGGCCAGCAACTGGTCATCGCCCTGGATGAATTCCAGCAAATCACCGAGTACAAGGAAAAGAACACCGAAGCCCTTTTGCGAAGTTTTGTACAAGGTTCCCAAAACATCCGCTTCATCTTTTCAGGCAGCCACAGCAGCATGCTACAGTCGATGTTCCGCGACCAGGGGCGACCCTTTTACCAAAGCACCGACATGATGCAACTGGGGCCCATCGAGCACGAAATCTATGCACGTTTTATCGTAGAAAAATTCGCCGGCGCAAAACGTAAACTCAGCCTGGAAAACGCCGAGCGTATCCTCGACTGGTGTCGTCACCACACCTATTACGTACAGCTCATCTGCAACCGTTTGTACTCTCGCGATATCCGTCAGCCCGACGAATGGTACATTGAGCGTTTGTTTCAGGAAGTCTTACAGGAAAACCAGCCCGTCTATTACAACTACCGTAAGCTACTGACAAACAACCAATGGTACCTGTTGCAGGGCATTGCCCGCGAACAAGGGGCCAGGCAGGTGATGGGGGCGGAGTTCATCCGGAAGAATGCACTCGGTACCCCCAGTTCGGTGCAAACCGCCCTGCAGGCCCTGCAGGACAAGGAAATGATTTTCGAGGAGGAAGGTCGATGGTGGGTATATGACGTTTTCCTCAGCCGATGGCTGGAAGGATGAAGGAAGCGCGATGTTTTTTTAGTGGAAGGTTCCCATGATAGATGAAAATTGCTTTTTTAAGTGGAGTGCAACACGGTAAAAAAGTATGTCAGGATTGTTGTAGAGGATCAGCATGTGAATTTTAATCTTAATTCCTTACAAATTATCTGAGGTGCAGCACCTATCGTACCCCGAAGGGATTCACGCTCCTTCGTGGTGCGGAAACAGCATCAAACCCGGGTCAGGTCATGAGCCTTCGGGGCTTTAATGATGGAGGTCTACGTGCAACGTATGGCGTAGCCACGTGCTAAAAAGTTCTTGTTTTTCAGGACCGCAGAGGCAGAAAAGGCAACATTGACTGGACAAGCTGCACCTTTTACAAATCCGCCATCAATCATAAAATCCCTTAAATTAGCTCGCGAAGTAAATCGATTCACCATGTTTAAAAAATACCTGTTCCTGTTCATCCTTCTGATGAGCACCGAAATTTCAAGCGCTCAGGAAAATGACCGTCAAACCCTGCTCATTAAAACCCAGGTGTATTGTGACCATTGCCAGGTCTGCGAAAGCTGCGGAGGTAGAATGGCGAAGGAAATGCCTTATATCAAAGGATTGATCTCCTACGCCTACATCGACAGCAGCATGCATTTTTCGGTAACCTTTAACCCGAAGAAAACCAGCCCGGAAAAGATCAGGCAGGCGATCGCACGCATCGGTTACGATGCCGATGAGGTAAAAGCCGACTCCAGAGCATGGGCCAAATTCGACGAATGTTGCCTGAAGCAATAAGAAATCGAAATTTTCGAAGGCCTTAATTGAGCAAAGGCAGGTTTATTGTTTTCCGATCATGAAACTCGTTTGCCCCAGTACTTTTCCATCAGTCTGCAAACGAACTGTGTAAAGTCCGGTGGCGTAAGCCGAGATATCCAGGACCTCTTTGTATTGATTGGCGGCCAGTCCGGAATACTCAATGCGCCGGACTTCCCGGCCGATTTGATCAAGCACCAGCATTTCCAGACGGGCCTGTCCCTCACTGCGGAAAGGAATGTTCACAATTCCGCTCGCAGGATTGGGAAAGGGTGCCGACAGCAGGTCATGGCTTGTCTCCCCAAGGCCACTCGCAAAATTGAGGCTGACATCGTCCACGATGAAATTGGAGCCGATCTGTATGCCGGTACCCGATGCTGTGGTGTCACTGATCACAAACATGATGTTGGCACCGGCGGGTACCCCGGGAGTGTACGTAATCGGAGCATTGGCAAGGGTATAGGTGCTGGTATTGCTGGAATTGAAAAACTCGATGACACCGGCACCAATTCCGTTCTGTGCCGCATCGGAAATCACCACACTAGCCATGAAAAATTCACTGGTATTGCTGAGGCTGAGTTTGTAATAGAAGCTCAGGTTGGTATAGAGCTGTGATACCGGCTGTGGATTACCGTTGTCCTGGCTGGTTAACAAGGGTGGGAAAGGCGTATTGATGCCTACCTGGGTAACAAAGCCTGCTACGGCCTTGCTGCCCGTGTGTCCGGTATTGTTCTGCTGGATGGGTACCGTAAACCCAATGACGTTGTTGGTGGTCCAGTTGTCGGGATTGCCGTTGGTCCAGTTCTCAAAGGAAGGATTCAGCAATGGATTTTGCGCCGACAGGGCTGCGCTGAAGAAAATCGCCGGGAGGAGTAAAGATTTTTTCATGTGGATGGGGAGGTATGATGGTTAGGTAAAGTGAACAAATAAACCTTCTTAATGAAATGATCTTCATCAGCTAAGGTACTATTTTTTCATTCACCTGCAAATTTACCTTCATCCGGGTCAGCCCCTGGCCATTCCCTATGTAAAAGCCTGGCTACATGTTGCGCCGGTATTGTCCGCCAACCTCAAAAAGGGCATGGGTAATCTGTCCGAGCGAACAGTATTTGGACACTTCCATCATCACCTCAAACATATTCTGGTTTCGGATCGCGCTGAGTTGCAGCTCGCGCAGAAGGGCGGCAGACCGGCCGGCATTTCTTTCCTGAAGGGATTTCAGCATGCTGATCTGGTACTCCTTCTCCTCGGTGGTGGCCCGGATGACTTCCTTGGGCATGACCGTGGGCGAGCCTTTGCTGCTGAGGAACGTATTGACGCCGATGATGGGAAACTCGCCGGTGTGCTTCAGGGTTTCGTAATAGAGCGACTCCTCCTGGATCTTTCCGCGCTGGTACATGGTTTCCATGGCGCCCAAAACACCCCCGCGTTCTGTGATCCGGTCGAATTCGCTGAGAACCGCTTCTTCCACCAGTGCGGTAAGTTCTTCGATGATGAAGGATCCCTGGAGCGGATTTTCATTGCGGGCCAGCCCCAGTTCCCGGTTGATGATGAGTTGGATCGCCATGGCCCTTCGCACGCTTTCTTCGGTAGGAGTGGTGATGGCCTCGTCATAGGCGTTCGTGTGAAGCGAATTGCAGTTGTCGTAGATGGCGTAGAGGGCCTGCAAGGTGGTGCGGATGTCGTTAAAATCTATTTCCTGGGCATGCAAAGACCGGCCCGAGGTCTGGATATGATACTTGAGCATCTGACTGCGCTCGTTGGCATGGTACTTCCCTTTCATGGCCTTGGCCCAGATTCTGCGGGCCACACGTCCGATCACGGAGTATTCAGGATCGATGCCATTGCTGAAGAAGAAACTCAGGTTCGGGGCAAAGGCATTGATGTCCATGCCGCGGCTGGCATAATATTCCACATAGGTGAAGCCGTTGGCGAGGGTGAAGGCGAGTTGGGTGATGGGGTTAGCGCCGGCTTCGGCAATGTGATAGCCGGAGATGGAAACGGAGTAGAAATTACGGATTTTGTGGCGGATGAAATAATCCTGCATATCGCCCATGAGGCGGAGGGCGAACTCGGTACTGAAGATGCAGGTATTCTGCGCCTGGTCTTCTTTGAGAATGTCGGCCTGCACGGTTCCGCGTACCTGAGAGAGGGTCTCGGCTTTGATCTTTTCATAGACCTCTGACGGCAGAACCTGATCGCCGGTGACGCCGAGCAGCATCAGTCCCAAACCGTCGTTGCCGTGTGGCAACTCTCCGTTGTAGCGGGGGCGTTCCAGGCCTTGTTTCTTATAGATCTCGGTGATCTTTTCTTGGACGAGCTCTTCCTGTCCGTGTTTTTTGATGTAAAGCTCGCATTGCTGGTCAATAGCGGCATTCATGAAAAAGCCGGTGAGCATGGCCGCCGGACCGTTGATGGTCATGCTGACGGAAGTCTTGGGATCGGCCAGGTTGAAACCGCTGTAGAGTTTTTTGGCGTCATCAAGGCAACAGATGCTCACGCCGGAATTGCCGATTTTGCCATAAATGTCGGGGCGGTAGTCGGGATCGTGGCCGTAAAGCGTAACGCTGTCAAAGGCCGTGCTCAGCCGGTGTGCCGGCATACCCAAACTCACGTAGTGAAACCGGCGGTTGGTGCGTTCCGGCCCGCCTTCGCCGGCAAACATGCGCGTAGGATCTTCCCCTTCGCGTTTGAAGGGAAAGACGCCGGCGGTGTAGGGAAACTCGCCCGGAAAATTCTCCTGCAGCATCCAGCGCAGTTGCTCACCCCAGGCTTCGAAATCGGGAACCGATACCTTGGGAACGCGGGTATGGCTGAGCGATTCGTACCAGGTTTGTATTTTAATTTCCTTGTCGCGCACTTTGAAGATGTAGTAGTCGCCTTTGTAGGCTTTTACCTTTTCCGGAAACTGCTGCAGGAGTTTTTTGTTTTGACCGTCGAGGCGGAGCTCCCATTCGGCATAGGCCGAGCGCAGGGTGCTGATGGCGGCATCTCTGGCAGCCAGGTCAAGGCCGGAAAGGGCTTCGATGGCCTTTTCGATGCCGAAAAGCTTCTGTGCCACGGCGGCCTGATCCCGGCTCCATTGATCGTACTGGCGGTTGTTTTCCGAGATTTCGCTGAGGTAGCGGGTGCGGTGGGGCGGGATAATATACACCTTCTCGCTCATCTCGTCGCTGGTGCTAAACGTGGATTGGAGCGCGGCGCCGGTTTTTTCGCTGAGGAGATTCATCACCTGCTTGTACAGGCGGTTCATACCCGGATCGTTGAACTGGGAGGCGATGGTCCCGTACACCGGCAGCGATTCGTCGTCGGCATCCCAGAGCTGATGATTGCGCTTGTATTGCTTCTTTACGTCGCGAAGGGCATCCAGGGCCCCGCGTTTGTCGAACTTGTTGAGAGCGATCACATCGGCGAAATCGAGCATGTCGATTTTTTCGAGCTGGGTGGCGGCTCCGTATTCAGGGGTCATGACGTAAAGCGCCATGTTGCTGTGCTCGGTGATCTCGGTATCGCTTTGTCCGATGCCGGAGGTTTCGAGGATGATCAGGTCATATCCGGCAGCTTTGACAATCTCAACCGCTTCCTTCACGTATTTCGACAAGGCGAGGTTGCTCTGACGGGTGGCCAGTGAGCGCATGTACACCCTCTCGTTGTGGATGGCGTTCATGCGGATGCGGTCGCCCAGCAGGGCTCCTCCGGTTTTTCGCTTGGAAGGGTCGACCGAAATGATGGCGATGTGCTTATCACGGAAGTCGATGAGAAAACGGCGTACCAGTTCATCCACGAGGCTTGATTTGCCGGCACCACCTGTACCGGTAATGCCTAAAACGGGAGCCTTTGATCGGTCCGCTGCCTTCTTTATTTCGGGATGGTATTTTTCGAATTCTTCGTGGTTGTTTTCGGCGGCGCTGATCAGACGGGCCACGGCATAAGGCTGGGCGGTCGCGATCCTTTTTACTTCTCCGTTCAGGTTAAAGCCCGTCGGGAAATCGCAACGCTGCATCATGTCGTTGATCATGCCCTGCAGCCCCATGCTGCGGCCATCGTCGGGATGATAGATGCGGGCAATGCCGTAGTCCTGCAATTCCCGGATCTCCTCCGGAAGGATGGTACCACCGCCACCGCCAAAAATTTTAATGTGTCCGCAGCCGCGCTCTTTCAGCAGGTCGTACATGTATTTAAAATATTCCATGTGTCCGCCCTGATAAGAGGTCATGGCAATGGCATTGGCATCTTCCTGAATGGCGCAGTTCACCACTTCCTGTACGCTGCGGTCGTGTCCCAGGTGGATCACTTCGGCCCCGCTGCTCTGGATGATGCGGCGCATGATGTTGATGGAGGCGTCGTGGCCATCGAAAAGGCTGGCGGCGGTAACGATACGGATCTTGTGCTGAGGCGTGTATGGAGCAGGGGATTGCATGGATCTAATACTTGTAAATTCTGCTCAAAAATAGCATTTACCGACCGCATTTTGTGCGAAATCTCAGCGACAGTACATGGGTAATTTTATTAGTTTTGTGGCTTCTCAACACAAGCTATGAGCGTACTCGTCAATAAAAATTCCCGCGTCATTGTTCAGGGTTTTACCGGCAACGAAGGCACCTTCCACGCTACCCAAATGATTGAATACGGGACCAATGTAGTAGGAGGGGTGACCCCCGGGAAAGGCGGCAGTCAGCACCTCGGCAAGCCGGTTTTCAATACCGTAGCCGAATCGGTAGCCAAAGAAGGCGCCAATGTGTCGATCATTTTCGTGCCACCGGCCTTTGCAGCCGATGCCATGATGGAAGCCGCTGAAGCCGGCATCGAGCTGATCGTAGCCATCACCGAAGGCATCCCGACCCGTGACATGATCATGGTGAAAGAATACCTCAGCGGCCGCAACTGCCGCCTGATTGGTCCGAATTGTCCCGGCGTCATTACCCCCGGCGAAGCCAAGGTGGGAATCATGCCCGGTTTCGTTTTTAAGCGCGGTCCGGTAGGTATCGTTTCCAAGTCAGGTACCCTAACGTATGAAGCAGCCGACCAGGTAGCTCGCGCCGGACTGGGTGTAACCACGGCCATCGGGATCGGCGGCGACCCGATCATCGGCACCACCACCCGTGAAGCGGTCGAACTGTTTATGAATGATCCGGAAACCGAGGGCATCGTGATGATCGGCGAAATCGGCGGTGGGCTGGAAGCTGAAGCGGCCCGTTGGATCAAAGCCCATGGCAATAAAAAACCGGTGGTAGGATTCATCGCCGGGCAAACGGCGCCTCCCGGACGTCGAATGGGTCATGCCGGTGCCATCATCGGTGGGGCGGAAGATACCGCCGCTGCCAAAATGGCGATCATGCGCGATTGCGGCATTCACGTGGTCGATTCACCGGCCTATATCGGTAAAACCATGGCTGAAGTTCTGGGCAAGGTAACCGCCTGAACCATCTGACATAAAATAGGATAAGGCCCTGAATCAGGGCCTTTTTTTATTGCTTAACGATGTTCCCGCAATCCTTTCCCGGAGGAAAGAATTCCAAAAAATCAGGGACACAAAAAAGGGGACCATGGTCCCCTTTACTATTCGCCATTTGTTTCTTTATTAATCCAGCATGAACTGAATACCAAGCTGGAAACCACCAAAAGCGCGTGCTGTTTTCTTGTAATCCAGATCGTTCCTTGCGTCGCCCAGGCTGTGTTCAGCGCTCATGTGTGCGAAATATGTCGCTCCACTTATATCTACATCGTTCTGATCCTTTTCAACCAGTTCTTCTTCAGAATACTCCGTCGTAGCATCTGTAAACATGTACCCGAAACGCAAGCCGGTGGTCAGGTTGATGTTATCGGCCAGTTTGATATCGATTCCGAAACCGAGTACACCCGCTACTCCGAAGGAAGCAAAATCGTCTTTAAAATCTTTATTGTCATAGGCCTCATCCGACATGGCTGACTTTTCATACTCAACGGTTTCCTTGGCACCCATCAACAGTGAAAACTGCGGTCCGATTTCGAAATAGGGGCCTTTGGGGGAGGAAACACGGAAAAGAATGGGGATATCCAGGTAACTCAGTTTGGTTTCCAGATTAAATACGTTGTCATCATTGTTCAGAAATCCGTCATACTTCTGGTTGTGCATGGAATACACCACTTCGGCACTGATGCCGTAGGTTTCCTTCAACATATAGATGGCCTGAATGCCGAAATTCGGGCTGAAGGTTGAAGCATAATCCAGGCTGGAATTCTGGTCAGATACGTTTTTGTTGAACAGCCAGGTGGAATAAAATGAACCTTTCGCGCCAATGCGAAATCCTTCCTGAGCCTGGGCTGCAGTAAGTCCGGTTACTAAAACCGCAATTGCTAGAATTTTTTTCATAGGATGATGGATTATTTCCTTGTTTATCTTTGGCAAAATAAACCGAAATTCACCAATACTCCAAGCTATTTCTATATGACAAAAATCTTAAGTGGGATGAATGCCCTGATTACCGGAGCCTCGAGAGGCATCGGCCGGGGTATTGCCCTCGAACTGGCCCTGCAGGGTGCCAATGTCGCCTTCACCTTTTTATCTTCGCCCGATAAAGCCCTGGAACTGGAGAAAGAACTTCAGGCGCTCGGAGTAAAGGCAAAGGGCTACAAATCAGATGCTTCCGACTTTAAAGCGGCGGATGAACTGATTACTTCCATCCTGGCTGATTTTGGCTCCCTGGAAGTTGTGGTGAACAATGCCGGCATCACACGTGATAACTTACTGATGCGCATGTCCGAAGAACAGTTTGACGAGGTCATCCGCACCAACCTGAAAAGTGCCTTTAACATTACCAAAGCCTGTCAGCGCCCGATGCTTAAACAACGCAAGGGCAGCATCATCAACATTTCATCGGTAGTGGGTGTGAAAGGCAATGCCGGTCAGGCCAATTATGCAGCATCCAAAGCCGGTATGATCGGCTTCACCAAATCGGTGGCTCTTGAACTGGGCTCCAGAAACATCCGGTGCAATGCCATAGCACCGGGCTTTATCGAAACGGAAATGACGGGTGCGCTGGCTCCCGAAACGGTGCAGCAATGGCGAGAGCAGATTCCGCTGAAGCGCGGTGGTACGCCCGAAGATGTGGCCAAAACGGTGGTCTTCCTTGCCAGCGACTGGTCCTCCTACATCACCGGTCAGGTGATCCATGTGGACGGCGGCATGCTGACCTGAAAAGGGACGCTGAATACCGGTTGGTAACATAGGTTAAACCACACCTCAGCACATGACTTCGTTCCATGAAAGGCATACGGGGCCTTGCTGAACCATCCGCAGTTCCTTCCCAGAAACCAGAAATCGTGAATTCGTCGATCGGATGAGCTGACTGGTCGATTCAAGACAACTTCGCCAATTTCCTTTCATACATTCGTACAGCTATTATCCTTCAACAATGAAAAAGTTACAACTACTGCTGGCTCTGATCTTCTGTGCACTTGGAACGATACAGGCCGGAAACAATGACCAATCCGGTCCTGAGAAAAAAATCCTGCCGTATCCCATTTTGCAAAAGAAACTGCCCAACGGATTGAACGTGGTGACCGTTCCCTACGATAGTCCCGGTCTTGCCGCCTTTTATATTGTGATGCGCGTGGGGTCGCGCGATGAAGTGGAGACCGGGAAGACCGGTTTCGCCCACTTCTTTGAACACATGATGTTTCGCGGTACGGAGAAATATTCAAAAGAAAAATACAGTGATGAATTAAAAGCCACCGGGGCCAGCGCCAACGCCAATACCTGGCTCGACCGCACCGTGTATCACATGACGGGCAATGCCGCCAAACTGGAAAAAATGTTCGAACTGGAAGCCGACCGTTTCATGAACCTCAAGTATTCGGTGCAGGATTTTAAAACGGAAGCAGGCGCGGTAAAAGGGGAGTACACCAAAAATTCGGCAAGTCCTTACGTTGTACTCGATGAAAAACTCAACGATGCGGCCTTCACGACACATACGTATAAACACACCACGATGGGCTTTTTCAACGATGTGGTGGATATGCCCAACCAATACGAGTTCTCCATCGAATTTTTCAGGCGTTATTATCGTCCCGAATACGCGACCATTATCGTGGTGGGCGATGTGACCCCGGAAAAGGTGAATGCGCTGTCTGAAAAATATTTCGGCATGTGGCAAACCGGTAATTATGTTACGAAAATCCCGGCCGAACCGGCCCAGATGGAAACCCGGTATACCCATGTAAAAAAAGCCAATTTCCCTCCTGTGGTTACCCTCAATTACAAAGGACCGGCCTATGCGGCCGGTAGCAGGGAACCCTATGCCCTCGATCTTCTCCTGACCATGCTCTTCTCTGAAAAATCGGA
Organism: Bacteroidia bacterium; assembly: GCA_016788185.1. Taxonomy (GTDB): domain Bacteria; phylum Bacteroidota; class Bacteroidia; order AKYH767-A; family OLB10; genus JAJTFW01. The sequence continues at coordinate 9,839 of JAEUTF010000085.1, forward strand.
GCTCTACAAAAAGCTGGTGATTACGGAGCAGAAGGCGCGCGAACTGGACGGCTCCTTCTTCCTCACCCGCGACCCTTATCTGGCCAAAATACAGGCTTCGCTGGTGAATGCTTCGGATATGCAATACGTGAGAGATGAGATCACCAAAGCACTGGAAAAAGCCAAAACCACCCCATTTTCTGAAAAAGAAATCAATGAAGCCAAGATGCGCCTTAAGTACAGCTTTGCAATGGGCATGGACAGTCCGACTCGCATTGCCGAAAGCCTGTCTTTTTACACCTGGGTGAGCGGCGACCCGGAAACCATCAATACCAGCTATCGACAATACGACCTGGTCAGCGCTGCCGACATGATGGCTGCCGCGAAGAAATACCTGGTGCCGCAGGGGCTCACCATTGCCACCATATCAGCTGACGAAAACTGTCCGGTTAAATAATTCTGTATCCAGAAACTCATGAAAAAGCTCATTCTCTTCCTCTTTATACTCGCTTCCTTCTGCACGAAAGCCGCAGAGGTGATTGAACTGAAAATGCCCAAATCAGAAATCATCGTCATCAAACTGATGTTTCGCAACGGATCCATGTCGGACCCCAAGGGAAAAGGCGGACTGACCCAGCTGACGGCGAATACCATTGCGGAAGGCGGTACCAAAGATCTCAGCAGCTCCGACATCAAAGACCTCATCTACCCCTGGGCGGCTTCCTACGGCGTATCGGTCGACAAGGAAGTCAGCATTTTCACGTTCAGCGTGCACCGCGATCATCTGGAAAAATTCTATCCTGTGATCAGGAACCTGATGCTGACTCCCCGTTTCGATGCAGAGGATTTCAACCGGGTAAAATCCAATCAGCAGAATTACATCGATGAAGTCATCCGTACTTCCTCCGACGAAGAATATTCCAAAAAACTATTAGAAGATTTACTGTTCCGCGGCTCTTCCTACCAGCATCCGGTCGCCGGAACCAGCGAAGGTGTAAAAGCCTGCTCACTGGAAGATGTGAAGTTGCAGTACCAGCAGTATTTTACACGCGACAACCTCGATATCGGCATTGCGGGCAGCTATACGCCGGAGTTTCTTGCCAGGCTGAAAGCCGACATGAACCAATTGCCGGAATTGAAAGCTACGCTTCCGCCACCGGCCATCGCCCGTGTTCCGAATGGCATCGAGGTGGAAATTGTGTCGAAAGACAATGCCCTGGGCTCTGCCATTTTCACCGGCTTTCCGCTAACCCTTACCCGGGCCAACGATGATTTCGTTCCCCTGATGATTGCAAACTCCTGGCTGGGCGAGCATCGTAAATCCTATTCACGTCTCTACCAGAAAATCCGTGAACAACGCTCCATGAATTACGGAGATTATAGTTACATCGAATGGTACAACAATGGCGGCGGTCATATGCTACCGCGACCGGGTTATCCCCGTCAGTCGAATTATTTCGCAATATGGTTACGCCCCGTGCAGACGGCCAAAGGGCTCAAAGGGCAATACCCGGAACTCAGCGGCATTGAAACCGGCCATGCTCATTTCGCCCTGCGGATGGCCATTCGGGAGATGGATCTCCTGATCAGAAATGGCATGAGCAAGGAAGATTTTGAACTCACCCGCGACTTTCTGCGTTCCTACATGAAGCTTTATGCTCAGACGCCAGAACAGCAACTGGGGTATCTGATGGACAGTAAATTTTACAAGCGTGCCAACTGGCTCGAAACCGCCGATCAGCTGCTTGCCACCTGCACCCTCGAAAAAGTAAACGCGGCGATGAAGAAATACTGGCAAACGCAGAATATGTTCATCACCATTGTGACGGATAAAAGTGAAGCGGTTCCGCTCGCCCGCAGCCTGCGTGAGAACAGCGTTTCGCCCATGAGCTACAGCGATGTACTCAAAGGCGTGCTCAGTCCCGAAATCCTGAAGGAAGACGATGAGGTGAAGGCCTTTCCGCTGAACGTCCGTAGCGTAAACATCGTGGAGTCGAACGACACCTTTCGCAAATAAGCAGGCATTTTATATCCGCGGAGGCCATCTGTATCCAACCATCCTTCCGCCGAAATGAAAGCACCCCATCATCGCAAAGTGGCCATAGTGGGAGGAGGCGCTGCAGGATTTTTCGCCGCCCTGCGCCTGGCGGCATTACGGCCGCAGGCGGAGGTGCATATCTTTGAAAAAAGCAACAAGCTTTTAAGTAAGGTGAAGGTCAGCGGCGGTGGACGATGCAATGTGACCCATGCCTGTTTCGATCCACGCGAACTGGTGAACTATTATCCTCGTGGTCAAAAGCAGCTCCGTGGCCCTTTCAGCCGTTTTTCACCCGCGGATACCGTTTCATGGTTTGAAGAGCGTGGATTGCAGTTGAAAACGGAGGCCGACGGAAGGATGTTTCCGGTCAGTGATTCATCACAAAGCATCATTGATCTGTTTCTGGAGGAAGCGAAAAAGTACAAGGTGCGTATCCATACGTCCAAGGCGCTCACCGGACTCGAACGAGCGGGAGATCACTGGAAACTCCGATTCAACGAAGACGAGAGCATGGAAGCCGCTCAGGTGATGCTGGCAGCCGGCAGCAGCGAAAAAATCTGGTCCATTTTGGCGGGCATGGGATTAAAAATCGTTGCTCCTGTACCTTCGCTTTTCACCTTCCACATCCGCGATAAAGCCTTGCAGGGGCTCAGCGGCACCAGTGTGGACCAGGTGGACCTGCAATGGGCAGGAACCACTTTCAAAACCCAGGGGCCTTTGCTTTTCACCCATTGGGGGATCAGCGGTCCATCCGTGTTGAAATTATCGGCCTGGGCGGCAAGAGACCTGCACGATGTACAATATACCTTTCTGCTCCGGATTAATTTTATTCCGGGAATGGATAGGACAAGCCTGCACGATACCTTATCCGCTATGCGTAAAACGTACTCCAGAAAACAGCTGGCATCCTTTTCACCCTTCCCGGGAATCACCAAACGATTGTGGATGTACCTGCTGGCACGGGCAGGAATCACTGAAACACTCAACTGGGCCGATCTGAGTAAAAAGGCACTGATTGCATTAGAAAACGAGCTGATGGAAGGTCAGTACCCGGTAGTGGGGAAAAGCACTTTCAAAGATGAATTCGTGACCTGCGGCGGTGTGGACCTCAGCGAAATTGATTTCAAAACATATGGGGCAAAGGCTTTGCCCGGCTTGTTCTTCGGTGGGGAACTGATCGATGTAGATGCCCTGACGGGTGGATTCAACTTTCAACATGCCTGGACATCGGCCTGGATAGCCGCGGGCAGCATGGCAGAAGGTCTGCCCGTTACCTAAAGTGAACCAAGTTTTTTCAGGTTATCTTCCGGCACACGGTCTACGAGGTAATAATAGGGATCGATGCCGGCCTGGTAGGGTTCCTCTTTGGTGAACATGGTAAAGCTCTTTTCTCTCTCATTAAAGAGTACTTTTTCCAGATGCAGGGCTTTACCGAATTTTTTGCCTTCAACGGGCTTTGCGAAAACACCCACCTCAATCCAGTCGCGGATCGGAGCAGGTTTTTCCCGACCCAATGAGTCCGCATACATCTTCTCGGCACTTACGGTGAATTTCACCTGATACCCGCCTTTCACCTGGCTGTACTCCGCAGCGCTGACACGGTTGTTGAAGATGGTTATTTTCCGGAACAGGTCGGTGATGAGGTATTTCAGACTGTCCGGCGTCGCCTTCTCAAAGCGCGTCAGCAATTCGCGGGAATTGGGGTAGGGCCTGTCACGGTACGCGAAACTGTCTACCAGATTTTTTAGTGCGTCATTTACCTGCACCGTACCAATCATCTCCCTGAAATAGTACATCACCACACTGGCTTTGTTGTAATGCACATAGCCCTGGTTTTCCACTTCAAGGAGGGGACATTCCTTGTCGCTTTCCCCGCCGCGGGATCTGAGGTAGCGATCCATTTCATAACGCAGAAATTTGTGCATCTGGTCC
>JAEUTF010000091.1 GCA_016788185.1 Bacteroidia bacterium
GCGAACGCGGCGGTTACACGGCGAACGCCAGAACAATTATTTCATCAGAATCTTTGCGCCTTTGCGCCTTTGCGAGAAACCATAGCGGTTTCGAGGAAGATCTGCAGCCTGGTTTAAACGCGGCGAACGCGGCGGTTACTCGGAAGATCTGCAGCTTGTTTTAAACGCGGCGAACGCGGCGGCTTCGAGGCGAACGCGGCGGTTACTCGGAAGATCTGTAGTTTGGTTTAAACGCGGCGAACGTGGCGGTTTCGCGGAAAATCTTAAGCATGGTTTAAACGCGGCGAACGCGGCGGTTACTCGGAAGATCTGTAGTTTGGTTTAAACGCGGCGAACGCGGCGGTTACTCGGAAAATCTGAAGCATGGTTTAAACGCGGCGAACGCGGCGGTTTCGCGGAAAATCTGAAGCATGGTTTAAACGCGGCGAACGTGGCGGTTTCGCGGCGACCGCCGGAACAATTTTTTCAGCAGAATCTTTGCGGCTTTGCGCCTTTGCGAGAAACCATAGCGGTTTCGCGGAAGATCTGCAGTTTGGTTTAAACGCGGCGGACGCGGCGGTTACTCGGAAAATCTGAAGCATGGTTTAAACGCGGCGAACGCGGCGGTTTCGCGGCGAACGCGGCGTTTTCACTCATCTGCCTGGCCTTCAGGCCTTGCCGGAAGCATTGCCCCTTTGCCTAAACCATTCACCGTCAACGCCCAATATTTTACAAGACTTTCTTCTGCAATAACTTATACATTCATCCGTCCTCCTTTCAGAGGAAAAATATCCTGAATAAAACCTACCTTTGCCCTTCTGAATTCTCTCTTCGAAACATGTTTGATTTTATCAATAAAGTCCTGAAATCCTTCCTGGGCAGTAAGGCCGACCGCGATCTGAAAGAACTTCTCCCCTATGTGGACAAGATCAATCCTGAGTTTGACCGTTTATCTACGCTGAGCAACGATGAATTGCGCGGGAAGACCGACGCATTCCGCGAAAAAATACAGGCCTACATCCAGGAGGTGGAACAGGAGCTCCAGGAGCTCAATGCCGGTGCGGAAGCCAATCCGGACATGGATCTCCAGGAGAAAGAAAAAATTTTCGGGCGTGTGGATGAACTCAGGAAAGAACGCAACAAAAAAATTGAAGAGGTGCTTCTTGAAATTCATCCGGAAGCTTTTGCCGTGGTCAAAGAAACGGCCCGCAGGTTCAAGGAAAACGCAAGCCTGGAAGTAAGCGCCCGTGCGCACGACCGGGATATCGCCGCAAAAAGAAATCACGTCCTGATCAACGGGGACAAAGCCGTGTACAAAAATACCTGGCTGGCGGCCGGCATTGAAGTGACCTGGGACATGGTGCACTACGATGTGCAGCTCATCGGCGGAACCGTATTGCACCTCGGTAAAATTGCTGAGATGGCCACCGGCGAAGGAAAGACCCTGGTGGCCACCCTTCCGCTGTACCTGAACGCGCTGGCCGGAAGAGGTGTGCACGTGGTTACGGTGAACGATTACCTCGCCAAACGTGACTCGGAATGGAACGGTCCTATATTTGAATTTCTCGGTCTGACGGTCGATTGCATCGACAAACACCAGCCCAACTCGCCCGAGCGACGCAAGGCCTACCTCGCCGACATCACCTACGGCACCAACAACGAATTCGGTTTTGACTACCTGCGCGACAACATGGCACGCAGTCCGGAAGACATTGTGCAGCGGGAACATCACTTTGCCATTGTGGATGAGGTCGACTCCGTGCTGATTGACGATGCCCGTACGCCGCTCATCATTTCGGGTCCTACGCCCAAAGGGAATGACCAGGAATTCCATGCCCTGAAACCCAAGGTGGAAATACTGGTGAATGCGCAGCGCAATTATGTGAACACCCTCATCGCGGAAGCCAAGAAGCACATTGACAACAAAGACAAACACGATGAAGTAGGACTGATGCTGCTGCGGGCGCACCGCGGCATGCCCAAGCACCGGGCCCTCATCAAATTCCTCAGTGAGCCCGGCGTAAAAGCACATCTGCAAAAAACGGAAAACCAGTACATGGCGGAGCAGGGCCGTCAGATGCGGGAGAAGGTGGATCCCGAACTTTTCTTTGTGATCGACGAAAAGAACCACAGCATTGAAATGACCGAGAAAGGCATCGACCTGATCGGGCACAATGCCAGCGATCCGCACTTCTTTGAACTGCCGGATGTAGGCTCCGTGATAGCCGACATTGAAAAATCATCGGCACCTGCCGAAGAAAAAGCGGCAAGAAAAGACGAGCTGCTGCGCGACTTCGCCATCAAGGGAGAGCGCATTCATACCATCAACCAGTTGCTGCGCGCCTATACGCTCTACGAAAAGGATGTGGAGTACATCATCCAGGAAGGCAAGATCAAAATCGTGGACGAGCAGACCGGACGTGTACTGGAAGGACGCCGTTACAGCGACGGCCTGCACCAGGCGATAGAAGCCAAAGAAAATGTAAAGGTGGAAGCGGCCACGCAAACCTATGCCACCATCACGCTGCAGAATTACTTCCGCATGTACCACAAGCTGGCCGGTATGACCGGTACGGCCGAAACGGAAGCGGGCGAATTCTGGCAGATCTACAAGCTGGATGTGGTGGTGATTCCGACACACCGGAAGATCACCCGGAAGGACGAAGAAGACCTGGTGTACAAAACCACCCGCGAAAAATACAATGCGGTCATCGATGAAATTGTAAAACTCACCGAAGCCGGCCGGCCGGTGCTGGTGGGTACCACCTCGGTGGAAGTGTCCGAATTGCTGAGCCGCATGCTCAACCAGCGAAAAATAAAACACAACGTACTGAATGCAAAGCTGCATCAGCGCGAAGCGGAAATCGTTGCGCAGGCGGGGCAAGCCGGCACCGTTACCATCGCCACCAACATGGCGGGCCGCGGTACCGACATCAAGCTGGGTGCCGGTGTGAAAGAAGCGGGAGGTTTGGCCATCATCGGTACCGAGCGCCACGAGTCGCGCAGGGTCGACCGCCAGTTGCGCGGACGCTCCGGCCGTCAAGGCGACCCGGGCTCCTCGCAGTTCTTCGTATCGCTGGAAGATAACCTGATGCGTCTTTTCGGATCTGACCGTATTGCCAGCCTCATGGACCGCATGGGACTGAAAGAAGGCGAAGTGATTCAGCACAGCATGATCACCCGCAGCATTGAAAGGGCGCAGCGCAAGGTGGAGGAAAACCACTTCGGCACCCGGAAGCGTTTGCTGGAATACGACGACGTGATGAATGCCCAGCGCGAGGTGATTTACAAAAAACGCCGCCACGCCCTCTACGGGGAGCGGCTGGCGCTCGACCTCCAGAACATGCTGTACGATCTCATTGAGAACCTGGTGGCTGGTCACCTGGAAAACCGTGATTTCGAAAATTTCAACCTCGACCTGATCCGCATGTTTGCCGTGGAGAGCCCCGTGACGCAGGATGAATTCCTGGGCGGTAAAACCGAGGAGCTCACTTCCAAAATCTTCAGCCACCTCGACGAGCATTACCGCAGTAAATCCAGGATCATCGGTGAAAGGGCCTTCCCGATCATCAAGCAGGTATTTGAGCAGCAGGGACAGCAATTTGAAAACATTGTGGTGCCCTTCAGCGACGGCATCCGCGGCGTGCAGGTGCTCGCCAACCTCAGGAAATCCTACGACACCAACGGCCTGGAGATGATCAGGGCCTTTGAGCGCAACATCGCCCTTGCGCTGATCGACGATGCCTGGAAAGAGCATCTGCGGGAGATGGATGACCTGAAGCAGAGTGTGCAGAATGCCGTGTACGAACAGAAAGATCCGCTGCTGATTTATAAGTTCGAATCTTTTGAGCTGTTCAAGAAAATGCTGGAAGAGGTGAACCGCGATACCATGTCCTTCCTGTTTAAAGGCCAGGTGGCCGTGGAACAACCGCAGCAGGTGAAGCAGGCGCCGCAGCCGCAGCGTACCGACATGAGCAAGCTGCGCACCACGCACGACGAATTCAAACAGAACATGTCCTCCACCGGCGCTCCCAACGGCGAGGCACCCCCGCAAGGACCTCCTCCACCCGTAAAACACGAGCCGGTACGGAACGAAATGAAGGTGGGCAGGAACGATCCATGTCCATGCGGCTCCGGCAAGAAATACAAGAGCTGTCACGGCGCCATGGTGGAGAATTCCTGAACCAGTATAGAATTCCGGAACGCCAAACTGTAACGCCTCCAAAAAGAACCCCGCAACCGTCCGGTACACACCTCGCGGTTCCGGGGTTTTTTATTGAACCTGCGAGCCATCCTTTGGAGAAGCGAAAGACGGAAGGAACTCTCAGACCCAACCGGCAGCACCGGTGCTCATTTAATCAGTGAAATTCAAATTCCGTAAAAGAAGTGCCGTTGAGGGTGAGGACGGTTTCTCCGTTGACGATGAACCATAACTCTCCTTTCCGGTCTTTGTAAATGGTCCATACGGCCTCGCCCGAAAGGCCGTCTGTGGCGGTGTAATGACGAAGATTCTTCCCATCGTACATCCAGGCGCCCGCATCGATGGTTCCGATCCACAGGTGACCCTCACGATCTTCGTTGATGGTCCAGGGGCGCGCCAGGGTTCCTTCTTTTCCCTTGAGGCGCTTCAGGAAATCGCGGTTACCCAAACCCATGCGGTCGGTAAAATTTTCAAAACTACGGCCGTTGAAACGGAAGACCCCTGCTCCGTTGTTGCCCGCCCAGATCGTTCCTTCCCGGTCCTGAAACAAGGTTCTTACCGCCGCCAGGTCCAGTCCTTCTTCCGTAAAAAAAGTAAACATATTTCCATCGTAGCGACAAACGCCTTTCTCCTGCGTGCCGAACCATACATTCCCGGCCCTGTCGGCCAGGGTGGAGTACACGCTGTAAGGCCGGTTCATGTCAGAGGAGGAAGGAATGTACTGTGCGGGATGAATGGTGAATCCGGTAAAGTTCCGGCCGTCGTAATAACACATCCCGTTCCGGCGGTTAAAGAAGAGCCCGCCCCTGGTATAGTGGAGTTTTCCTGCCGGGGCATTTTCTATCTGCCGGGTACGATTGGTAAATGCCACACCGTTATAACTACAAACGCCATCGCGCGTGCTGAACCAGAGCTGCCCGTCCGCATCTTCCTGTATACTCAGCACAAAATTACTGCACAAGCCTTCCTTGTCCGTCAGGTGCAGGAGGGTTTTGCCGTCATAACGGTATACCCCCTCCCCGTTGCTGGCAAACCAGTAATGGCCTTTGCGGTCCTGTAGGATACAGTCCATGTCTTTTCCCAGACCCGAAACCGTATCGCCCGGCGGCAGGCTTAGGGTCGCCTCCGTTTTTACGGCGCTTGCCTTCTGATCCTGTCCCTGGCAGGATACAAAGGCTGAAACGAGTAAAGAAATCAACAGTGTACTCAGTGTCCTTTTCATGCTTTCAGGTATTTAGGAATGCCGGCAGGCAAGATGGCCGATAGAAGATACTCCGTTGTAGTGCATGCGGATTTATGATCCCGGAAACGGGATACAAATGCATCACCTGGAAATGCTTGCCGGTGAATCCACCACACTCATTCCAATTCATACTCCTCCCGCAGGATCTGCATCAGGCGGGCATTGATCTCCCTGTATTTCTGTATGTGCGTTTTACGGGTCGAGCTGACTACATTTTCCTTAAAAAAAGACAAGAGGCTGGCGATTCCCTTCCGGTCGACCTGGTCGGGATTATTCAGATGAAAAGGAATGAACTGGTCGCTGTTCTCGTATTCGGAGGTGGCATCAAAAATGGTCCGGCCATTTTTTTTCAATTCCGCGTCGAAGTCAAAATCATAATGTTTGATGACAATCGGATTGATGTATTGAAATCTGTTATTGCCTTCGATCTCCTGCCGGTGGTAGATGTTTTTTATGGCCACCGCCAGGTCACCGGTTAAATTCAGGAATTCCTCATTTTTAAAATACCGCAAGGACCCGGAGTTTCTCAGCTGGTCGAGCATGATGGTTCTGGGTTCAAACTGCGAGGGGGACAGAAAGCTGATGCCGTACACAAAGTTGAGTGCAAAGGCCTTGGGCACATCGCTGAGACTGCTGTCGCGGAAATAGGCGATCATGTACTGCAGGGCGGCTTCCTGCTTCAGGCGGTTCTGCACCTTGACCGCGGCGGTCAGGGAGTCGTTTTTCAGTTCGTGGAAAAAACTTCTGGCCAGCTCACCGGCTCTTTCTCTTTCAATCTTATGTTCCAGCTGGTACTCGGCCAGAAAGCCGCAGAACACCGCCAGGAACAACATGATAAATTCCCGGACATACGATTTCCAGTTTTTCTTTCCATGTGATGCATGCGCATGATGATGTACTTCCATAGATTCAATTTACGTTTGGTCGTTTACCGGTTTTGATTGGATAAGCGGAGTCCTTCGATCAATGAATTGTTTCGAACCCGGTTCCTGTCCATTTTACGGTCATCGGATGGCTGCCCTGACCCTTGCAGGAGGTACAGGGAATCCCCGGTTCCCATTCATCCACATAGGTGTCGGGTTCTTTCTCATAATGTCCCGGCACCGTCTCCTCCTTATACACCGTATAGGTGATAAATTTACTTTTCTCCCCGTTTGGGAGAGTGGCATATTCAAATGACTTAACGGATTTAGTGCTGGAAGGAACATAGCGCTTCTCACCTTCTACCCTGACTTTAATCTTTCTTCCGCTGGTACCCCCGGTTCCCTTGCAGGCGCTGCAAGTGGCAGACAAGACATAAACGTTCTTCGAAAAATCACTTTTCCGGCCGGACACATCATACCATTCGTCGTTATATTTAAACTGACATCCAATCCCACTGGCCTTAAACTCGCTGAAACCGGCAGGCACTTCACTGCCATTGCTTACATTGTACATTCCATATTTCCCGTTTACCCGGGTAACTCCGCACAAATCCTGGTCAGGCGCCCAACCATAATATTGTACAATTCTGTTACCAGGTTCAAGGGGCACCTCTATTTTTTGCGTGGCTGTTTCACCCATAATGTAAAGCGTTTGTTTCTTCTTGTTAAAACCAATAAAAAAATCGTAGCCCTTTCGCTCCAGGCGATCGTACAATAAACTGACCGTATTTCCATTGAGTGATGAAACATGCCATTGCCCCTTCAGGTTCTCTCCAAAAACAAAGTGCGGATACGTGGTATAGTTGAATTTTAATGAATCAATGCGAAACTCGGACAAATTACCGTTTCTGGCCAGGTTATACTTTTTACTGTTCAACACCACCAGCGCGGTATCCCCTGAAAAAGGTGCAGCCTCCTCGAACTTCAGCGGAATAACCATGCTGTCGTTCATGTTGATGTAACCCCATTTGGAACCGGATCTGACTTCAGCCAGACCCGCTTTAAATTCTCCGAT
>JAEUTF010000127.1 GCA_016788185.1 Bacteroidia bacterium
CTTCTCCGCAATCTTCAGCACTTCGAAAAGAATGTCGCCCACCTGCTTCGGGGAAGAGACATTGAAGGGGGTACCCGCCAGTCCCTGGATCTCCTGGTCGAGCGCGGCAATGTCCCCTTCCAGGGTCTTGCTGAAATCCCGAAGGGTGGCGATGTCCAGTTTGATGCCTTCCCGTTCCATGGCGCCCAGGACCGGGATCAGGGGCAGTTCGACTTCTTCCAGCAGCCTTTTGGTTTGCGTCTGTTCCAGCATCGGTACAAATTTTTCCATGAGCTGAAGCGTGACATCGGCATCCTCGGCGGCATATTCGCTGATCTGTTCGAGGGGCACATCCCGCATATTGCCCTGGTCCTTTCCCTTTTTTCCGATGAGCGTTTCGATGGAGACGGGGGAATAGCCCAGGTAGGTTTCGGCCAGCACATTCATGTTGTGACGCATCTCCGGCTGAATGAGATAATGCGCCACCATGGTATCAAACAGCGGTTCGCAGACATGGATGTTGTACCCGGCCAGCACGTTCATGTCGTACTTGAGGTTCTGTCCGATTTTAAGGAGGGTGTTGCTTTCGTACACGGGCCGGAAATTCTCCAGGATGCGCAAGGCTTCTTCCCGCTCCGCCGGCAGGGGTACATACCATCCTTCGTGGGCTTGGGTACTGAACGAGAGCCCGACCAGTTCGGCGTTTTGCGTATCGATGCCGGTGGTTTCGGTGTCCATGCTGACGGCCTTCTGCGTGAGCAGCAAAGCGGCCAGCTCGCGGCAGGCTTCCTCCTCACGAACGGCGGTGTAGCGGTGTTCCACATTGCCGATGTGATGAAATACCGGCGTTTCCGTTTCCTCCGTTGTCACCTGCTCCTTCACGACGGGCGCGGCGGAGGCTGTGCTGAACATGTCCATCTGTCCGTTGGTTTTCGCCGGGGCGGCCACCTGGATTTCCTCTCCCAGGATCTGTTGTGCCAGGCGTCGGAATTCCAGCTCGGTGAAAAGCTCCATGAGGGCATCCCTGTTGAGCTCTTTCATCCTCAGCTGTTCTTCGTCGAAAGGCACCGGCACGTCGCAGTGTATGGTGGCCAGTTGTCTTGAAAGCAAGGCCTTTTCCCTGTTGTTTTCGATTTTTTCCCTGAGTTTGCCTTTGAGTTGTCCGGTATTGTTGAGCAGATTATCAATCGATCCGAATTGCTGGATCAGCTGGGTGGCCGTTTTTTCACCTACACCGGGTACGCCGGGGATGTTGTCCACCGCGTCGCCCATGAGGCCGAGAATATCAATGACCTGAGCCGGGCGCTCAATCCCGTAACGCTGACACACTTCTTTCACCCCGAGGATCTCTGCGCCGTTCCCCAGACGCGCAGGCTTGTAAATGTGAACATGATCCGTGACGAGCTGGCCGTAGTCCTTGTCGGGGGTCATCATGAAGGTTTCGTAGCCGGCCTTGTCCGCCCTGCAGGCCAGGGTGCCAATGATGTCATCCGCTTCAAATCCGTCCATTTCGATCACCGGGATGTTAAAACACTCCACCAGTTTTTTCACGTAGGGGATGGCGATGGCGATGTCCTCCGGAATTTCCTCACGGTGTGCTTTGTAATCTTCAAAGGCATCGTGGCGATGGGTAGGAGCCGCCGTGTCGAAGACCACCGCGATGTGCGTGGGCCTTTCTTTTTTCAGTATTTCCAGCAGGGTGTTGGTGAAGCCGAACATGGCCGAGGTGTTCAGTCCTTTCGAATTCACACGGTGGTTGTTGGCAAAAGCAAAATAAGCCCTGAAAACCAGGGCCATCGCGTCCAGAAGAAAGAGTTTCTTGGTGGTGGGATTCATGTGCCTAAAATAGACAGAAAATGCGTCCCGCGACCGGGTTCATGTTTTTCAGAACGCTGTGATTTACAGAGACCATTTAATACCTTTGCCACATGTACATCGACGAGCTGCGCGAGCATTGCCTTTCCAAGCCCTTCACCGAAGAATGCTTCCCTTTTGATGAAGATACCCTCGTTTTTAAAGTGATGGGGAAGATGTTTGCGCTGATCAGCATTTCCTCACCGGATTCCGTGAACCTGAAATGCGATCCGGAGTATGCTGCGGAACTGCGGGAACGTTATACCTCCGTGAGACCCGGTTTCCACATGAACAAGAAATACTGGAATACGGTCGATCTTCACGGCGAGGTGGACGGGAAAACCCTTCGTGCACTGATCGATCATTCGTACGAGGAAGTGATGAAGGGGCTGCCCGCCAAGGTAAAAGCAGCGAAGGGCAGGAACTGATCCGGCGCAAGGCGCGTTCAGGCGTCTGTAAAATTTCGTGATCAGCCCCCGGGATCTGAACGGTGTCAGCGGCGTACCGCCAGCAGGACGGCCGGTCCGCCGTCTTCGAGCGTGACAAAAAACAGGTAGCGGGGTTCTCCCGAGGGAATTTTCAGCTCCTGCTGCACCTTTTTTGCCGTTGCCGGAAAATTATAAAACACAAGTTGGGCGGGATGGCCCTGCAAAGCGTCAAGGATTTTTTCTTTTTTGAAGGGCAGCACTTTTTCGATGCGGAAAGCGCGTCCGGGGAAGTCAGAGAGCAGTTCGTGGCTGGTAAAAAGATGCGTATTGGGATGCAGCATGCTCACCCCCGGTTTTTTGCAGAGGCTTTTCCAGGGACCTGCCTTGCGTACGGCGGCATGTGCTTCGTAGAGCCAGGTGGAAGGCTCCGCAATTTTCAGGGGCAGTTGTGCTTCTTCCTCCGGACTGAATTCAAAACCTGTACTTTCCGATTCCGCTTCAATGCAGGAAATATGCAATTGCTGCGTTTTTTTGGAGAGCTGAAAGAGCAGCTCACGGCATTCTCCCTTCCAGGCCACGACATCCACCCGCCGGGTTTCGGGGAGTTGACGCAGCCCTTCCCGGATATCGAGCATGGGCGATAGTTTGATCAACACCTCCTCCGCCTGTTGGAGCAGAGAGGCCTTCAGGCGAAGGACCTCGGGCTGTAAATCCTCCAGGCGATATACTTTTTTTCCGCCCGCATTCCTGCGCGAAGGATCCAGGTAGATCAGGTCGGTATCGCCGGGAAGACCTTGCTGCAAGATGGTTTCCGCATCCGTACAGCTCACCGTCACATTTTTCAATCCCAGTACTTCAAAATTATGCAGGGCCGCTTTGCATCGCTCCGCATCGGGTTCACAGTAAAGTACTTCGCGCGCCTTTTGTGCGAAAGCCCAGGTGTCAACGCCAAGCCCGCCGCTCAGATCCGCCACCTTTTTACCGCTTGCCAGACCGGCCTTGAGCAAGGCGGTGGCTTCGGAGGAGCATTGCTCAAGAATCAGGGTGTCGGGATACAGCAGCGCTTCCTCCCGGTACCAGGACGGAAGTTTATGCCGGGCCACCTGCCGCCCTTTCACCTGACGGAGAAGATAGGGCAGAGGCACCTCCTTTTTTCCGGCGTACTTCAGGGCCAGCGCGGAGGGATCATCGTCGGCGTGTTCCCTCAGCCATGCTGTCCATTCGCCGGGATCGAAAGACCGTGCGTTCCGCATCCCGCAAAGAAAGCAGGAATCATGAAGGAAGAGCCGTGGCTTTTACGGATATTTGCAGCCTATCTCTTCTGCCCCTCCGGGCCTGATCATGAAAAAGCTGGCTAATTATTTCTTTCAGGGTTTGCTGTTCGTTGTTCCTGCAGCGGTTACCTTTTACGTGGTGTACCTGGCCATCCTCTGGATGGACAACCTCCTGCCGATCAAGATACCCATTCAGGTACCCGGAGCCCACGACATCGAACTCCCCGGCCTGGGCATCCTCATCATCCTCGCGGTGATTACCTTCCTGGGGTATATCGGTACCCGCTTTGTACGGAACCCTTTCTACCTCATGTTCGAAGGCCTGATGGAAAGGACCCCCATGCTCAAGGTGATCTATTCTTCCGTGAAAGATCTGATAGAAGCCTTCGTGGGAGAGAAAAAGCGATTCAACCAGCCGGTACTGGTCACCGTGAACAGGAATCCTTCCGTGCAAAGAATTGGATTCATCACGGAAAACGACTTGTCGGATCTTGGTTTGGGAAAGGAAAAAATGGCCGTTTACCTGCCCTTTTCCTACGGGTTTAACGGACAGCTGGTGATTGTGGATGCCGACCAGGTACAAAAACTGGAGGCCTCCGGCACGGAAATGATGAAGTTCGTAATTTCGGGGGGCGTAACCGACATAGACTTTAAGGAAAACGTATAAAACGAAACAGGATGAAAAAAGCAGGACTGATTTTATGGATAATATTGTTTGCGACCGGTGTCAATGCGCAAAAAGTGAGCATCGAACATGCACTGGATCAGCTGGGCGAAGGCTATAATCCCACCTTTCGCATCAAGATTCCGCATGCTACCGAGAAGGTGCTGGAGAAAAAGTGGAGCGGCTTTCTGAAGGACAATGACGCGAAAGTGCGCAGCTCAAAAGGACAGATCAAAGGCGAGAATGCCATCATCAATGGACTCGGACCCGATACCCTGCAGATTTTTTCACGCCTGAGTGAAGACGAAGACGGCATGCTGCTCAAGGTCGCGGTGCTTAAAAACGGCGTTTTCATTTCACCTACCGCCGATCCCGATTATTGCAAGCGTCTGGAGACGATCTTCGGCGATTTTGCGTTCAATCAGGCGAAGGAAGGGCTGAATAAAAAGATTGAAGACACCGCCGATCTCCTCAAGGACACCCAAAAGGAGCAAAGTGACCTCGTCAGGGAAAACGAACACCTCGCTTCCGACAACGAGAGCATGAAAAAGAAAATTGCGCAGAACGAGAATACCATTGATGATAACTCCAAGAAATCGGACGAACTAAAGCAAAAGATACAGGCACAGCAGAAAAGCCTTGAATTGCTGCGCGGAAAACTCAGCGAATTGAAATAATGGATATGTTGAAAGGAGACACGACCCTGGTGCTTGGCGCTGCAGGGCAAATCGGAACAGACCTGGTCACAACCCTGCGGGAGCAACATGGCGGCAGCCGTGTGATTGCTACCGATGTAAAAGAACAGAGCGGCTACCTCTCGGAGAGCGGTCCGTTTTACACCCTGGATGTGCTCGACGCACAGGCTGTGGCGGATGTGATCCGCAGCAACAAAGTGAAAGAAGTATACCTGCTGGCCGCCCTCCTCAGCGCCACCGCCGAACAGAAAATGAAAACGGCCTGGAAGCTGAACATGGAAGGCCTTTTCATCCTGCTCGACATCGCTCGTGACCTGGGCGGCATCAAAATTTTCTGGCCCAGCAGCATCGCGGTTTTCGGGCCCAGCACCCCGCGCGATCATACCCCGCAATACACCGTGATGGAGCCATCCACCGTGTACGGCATCAGCAAACTGGCCGGAGAGCGCTGGTGCGAATATTACTTTAATAAATTCGGTGTGGATGTACGCAGCATCCGCTACCCGGGGCTGATCAGTTACAAAGCGCTGCCCGGCGGAGGCACCACGGATTATGCCGTGGACATCTACCACCAGGCGCTCGACAAAGGACGCTATTCCTGTTTTCTGAAAGAGGATACCGCCCTGCCCATGATGTACATGCCGGATGCGATTCGCGCCACCCTCGAGCTCATGAATGCCCCCGCCGATCAGGTGAAGATCCGCAGCAGTTATAACCTCGGCGGCATCAGTTTTACCCCCAGGGACATCGCTTCCGAAATCGCCAGACATGTGCCGGGCTTTGCCATCGATTACCAGCCCGACTTCCGCCAGGAGATTGCCGATTCATGGCCCAACAGCATTGACGACAGCCGGGCTCAGCAGGACTGGGGATGGCGATGTCAGTACGACCTCTCGTCCATGACCGTCGACATGCTGAAGCACCTGAAGGAAGCACGTCATACTGTCTGAAGATTCTGCCACAGTTTTTCACTGAAGGATTTGATTTTCATCATAAGGAATCATCCCTTTCTTCATTGATCCGTGGCCCATGCAAAGTATTTACCGAACCAACCATCCATGAATCACCCCTTATACATTACCAACAGCCTGACACGCCAGAAGGAACAGTTCATCCCGCTGAATCCTCCCTTTGTCGGCATCTATGTTTGCGGACCCACCGTTTACGGCGAGGCGCACCTGGGCCATGCCCGGCCCTACGTCACTTTCGATGTGCTCAACCGCTACCTGCAGTTTCTGGGGTACAAGGTGCGCTATGTGCGCAACATCACCGATGTGGGGCACCTCGAAAACGACGCCGACGAAGGGGAAGATAAAATCGCGAAGAAAGCCCGCCTCGAGCAGCTGGAGCCCATGGAAATAGTAGAGCTCTACACGCAGAGCTTCCACGAGTCGATGCGCCTCCTCAACAACCGCCCGCCGGGCATTGAGCCGCGCGCCTCCGGTCACATCATCGAGCAGATAGAAATGATCAGCAAAATCATCGATAACGGGTATGCCTATGAGTCAAATGGCTCGGTGTACTTCGATGTGATCGGGTACAGCAGGAGCAACGACTACGGCAAACTCAGCGGGCGCATCATCGAAGACCTCATCGCCGGCGCCGGCAACGAACGAAGGGAGCTGGAAGGGCAGGAGGAAAAGCGGAACCCCGCCGATTTCGCCCTCTGGAAAAAGGCTGCGCCGGAACACATCATGCGCTGGCCATCTCCCTGGAGCGAAGGCTTTCCCGGCTGGCACATCGAATGTTCGGCCATGAGCAGGAAATATCTGGGCGAGACTTTCGACATCCACGGCGGCGGCATGGACCTCCTCTTCCCGCACCATGAAAGTGAAATCGCCCAATCGAAAGGTAGCTGCGGCCAGGCGCCCGTGCGGTACTGGATGCACAACAACATGATCACCATCGGCGGACAGAAGATGGGCAAGTCGCTGGGCAATTTCATCACCCTGCGCGAGCTTTTCAGCGGCAGCCACCACTTGCTGCAGCAGGCCTACAGTCCGATGACCATCCGTTTCTTCATCCTGCAGGCGCATTACCGCAGCACCCTCGACTTCAGCAACGAAGGACTGCAGGCCGCTGAAAAGGGACTCAGCCGCCTGATGGCCGCGGTGGAACTGGTTGATAAACTAAAGCCCTCTTCCCGGTCGAGTGTGGAGGTGCGCAGCCTCCGCGAGAAAGCCTGCGAGGCGCTCAACGACGACCTGAATACGGCCATTGCCATATCGCATCTCTTTGAAGGGGTCAGGATCGTCAATTCGGTACATGCCGGCACGGAACAGCTGGAGGCCGCTGACCTGGAGCATCTGAAAGCGACCCTCACGCTCTTCGTGTTTGATGTGCTGGGATTGCAAAAGGAAGATAAACCTTCCGGAGAAGACCTGGAAGGCGTGATGAATCTTTTGCTTGCGCTTCGCGCCGAGGCCAAGTCGAAAAAGGATTTTGCCACGTCCGACCGGATTCGCGACGAGCTGATCCGGCTCAACTTCACCATTAAAGATGAAAAGGATGGCACCGTCTGGAGTAAAATGTAAATTCCCTGCCTGGATCGGCGT
>JAEUTF010000150.1 GCA_016788185.1 Bacteroidia bacterium
TCTGAAGCCTGGCGAATGGATTATAACAACAACAGGCCGCATAAGGCACTGAATTATCAAAGTCCTAAGGACCTGCTAAAACATGCTTCTTAAACTAATACCGCTAATTTTGAATGGACCGAAAAATAGGGAAGCTGACAAGGGGATAAGGTAGTGTCAATAAAACTAAAAAAGTGTATATAATTATTTGGTGTAAACTGGAATAATTTGTAAATAGAAGTTAAATTATTATTGAGCGTTACACAGGCAATAATATTTGAGTTAAAATTTGCTAATTTAATATCAGACTTGTACCTTAATGTGTAATAGCTAGGATTTCATCTGACAGTCAGGGTTCTTTTTCATAGCTCAGATGCTTGATGATTTTTTTCAAGCATTTTTTCTGTAGCTAAAGGTAATGCAAGTGCCCCATTTTCGAACAGTTTAAAAGTTGAGGATAAACCCTTAACTTTAAATTGTCCGGATTTTGGGGATACCTACAATACGGATAGTTATATAAGAAAGGTGCAAGTGGGCTTTACTCCTGCTGATCCCGTAGGGGGGGATTCTCAATGAAAAACCCATGCCGGCACTTCGTGCCTTTCATTTTTCATTTCCTGATTTCGCTCAGGCGAGCCTGGCTCATCCCTGAAATGAAAAATGCCCCTTTGGGGGCATTGGTTTTTCATTGGCGGAGAGGGCGGGATTACCAGGAGCCCGGGCTTTACTCCTGCTGATCCCGTAGGGGGGGGGATTCTCAATGAAAAACCCATGCCGGCACTTCGTGCCTTTCATTTTTCATTTCCTGATTTCGCACAGGCCAGCCTGGCTCATCCCGGAAATGAAAAATGCCCCTTTGGGGGGCATTGGTTTTTCATTGGCGGAGAGGGCGGGATTATCAGGAGGTGCAGCCCTCCCCGGGCTTTACTCCTGCTGATCCCGTAGGGGGGATTCTCAATGAAACACCCATGCCGGCACTTTGTGCCTTTCATTTTTCATTTCCTGATTTCGCACAGGCCAGCCTGGCTCATCCCGGAAATGAAAAATGCCCCTTTGGGGGGCATTGGTTTTTCATTGGCGGAGAGGGCGGGATTCGAACCCGCGATAAGCTTTTGGCCTATACACACTTTCCAGGCGTGCTCCTTCAACCACTCGGACACCTCTCCTGATTGCATTTTCTTTCCCTGTATGGACTCCGGTACTTCTGCACGTTCATGATTCAGAACCTTCACCAACGAACTACCCATCCGGGAAACGGAGTGCGAAGGTAATGATTTTATCCCTTTATTTCATGCTCAGGGTCGGTATTTGCTGCAGGAGCCCAAAGGCATATATGAATATACAGCTTGACAAACAGTGGTTTACGATTAGTTTCGTCCCGTACAGAGAGCAGGAAAGTGTCCCTTCCATGGAGCGTTGGGAAGCGGCAGGCGAAACGTGCTGGTCTTGAAAGGTCAGGTCCCTGAAGCGATCAGATATCCTTATTTTCTTCCGCCAGGGTCATGTTCTGAATTCCCCTGAGCAAGGCATCCGGATTAAAGGAGATGCTGTCAATGCCCTGGTCAATGAGAAATTTTGCGAATTCCGGAAAATCACTGGGCGCCTGTCCGCAAAGGCCGATTTTTCTTCCCGCTTTTTTTGCTTTTTGTATGACTTCGGCAATCATGCTTTTGACAGCTGCATTGTTTTCATCGAAAAGATCACTCAGCAATGAGGAGTCGCGGTCAAGGCCCAGCGTGAGTTGGGTGAGGTCGTTGGAGCCGATCGAGAATCCGTCAAATACCTGCGCGAATTCTTCCGCCAAAATGACGTTGCTGGGGATCTCGGCCATCACATAAATTTCCAGTCCCGCTTCTCCGCGTTTCAGTCCATGGCTTTCCATCAGGGCCAGCACCTTTTTTCCTTCTTCCACGGTGCGGCAGAAAGGAATCATGAGCTTCACATTGCTCAGCCCCATTTCGTCCCGCACCATTTTCATGGCTTCACATTCGAGACGGAACGCTTCCCTGTACCGTTCGTGGTAATAGCGGGAAGCGCCCCTGAATCCGATCATGGGATTCTCCTCCTTCAGTTCAAATTGTTTTCCGCCGATGAGGTTGGCGTATTCGTTGCTCTTGAAATCACTCATGCGAACGATAACGTCTTTCGGATAAAAGGCGGCTCCGATGGTGGCGACCGCCTGTGCCAGCTTTTCGGTGAAAAAATGGCTGCGGGTATCGTAACCCGCCGTAAGCGCATCGATTTCTTTTTTTGCCGCTTCGTCTTCCAGTTCGTCGTAGCGCAGCAAGGCCATGGGATGAATGCGGATGGAACTGGTGATGATGAACTCCAGCCGGAGGAGTCCCACGCCTTCGTTGGGATAGAAGGAGTAGCGCCAGGCTTTTTCCGGATCACCCAGGATGAGCATCGGCGCCGTACGCGGCATGCGGATGGTTCGTACATCCATGGTTTTTTCTTCCCAGGGCAGCAGGCCTTCGTATACGATCCCCGTTTTCCCTTCGGCACAGGAAATGGTCACTTCCTGTCCGTCATGAAGGGTGCGGGTGGCCTGAGCGGCTCCGACGACGGCAACCGCACCCACTTCACGGGCCACGATGGCGGCGTGACTGGTTCTTCCGCCCTTGTTGGTCACAATGGCCGCTGCTTTTTTCAAAATCGGATCCCAGTCGGGATTGGTGATGTCGGTGACCAGCACTTCCCCTTTTTTAAGTAGATGCGCCTCTTGCGGCGATTGCAGTATTCTGACTTTTCCGGAAGCAATGCCCGAACCCACCGCATTTCCTTTCACCAGCTCCGGCCCCTTGCGTTTCAGCGAAAACTCTTTCATGATCAGCGGGTCTTTTTGCGAATGCACGGTTTCCGGCCGGGCCTGAACGATGTACAGCAAACCGTCACGACCGTCCTTCGCCCATTCAATGTCCATCGGGCATTGATAGTGTTCTTCGATCGTCAGCGACCAGCTGGCCAGGGTTTCAATCTCCTCATCGTTCAGCACCAGGGCGACTTGTTTATCTTTTGGTGTTTCCACATTGACCAGGGGTGCTTCTTCCCCGGCGGCTGCATAGATCAGCGTTTTGGCTTTGCTCCCTGTTTTTTTGGAGAGGATGGCTTTCTTACCCGCTTTCAGGGTGGGTTTGAACACGTGAAACTCATCCGGCGTCACCGCGCCCTGCACAATGTTCTCCCCCAGGCCCCATACGCCGGTGATCACGATCACGTCCCTGAAGCCGGAGTCGGGCTCGAGGGTAAAGGCCACGCCGGCGCTGGCCAGGTCGGAACGAACCATGTGTTGAATTCCTGCCGATAGCGCCACCTGCAGGTGTTCAAAGCCATGGTCGCACCTGTATTTGATGGCCCGGTTGTTATAGAGGGAAATATAACACCTGTGCACGGCCTTAACCACCTCTTCTTCACCGCGTACATTGAGAAAGGAATCGTGTTGTCCCGCAAAACTGGCCGTGGGAAGGTCTTCGGCCGAGGCGCTGCTGCGCACCGCCACCTCCACCAGGCCGCCTTTTGTCGCACACAGTTTTTTATAATCCCCGGCGATGGCTTTGCACAGCAACTCCGGCATTTTTGCATTTCGCATCAGGCTTCTGGCACCTTCGCCAATGGCATTGAGGTTTGAAAATGTTTTGGTGTCGAGTTCCGACAGCAAAACCGATAATTTTTCCTGCAAATGGTTCTCCTCCAGAAAATACCGGAAGGCATCGGTGGTGGTGGCAAATCCATCGGGTACCCGGATACCTTTTGTACCCAGCTTACTGATCATTTCCCCGAGAGAGGCGTTTTTTCCGCCTACGAGGGCCACATCGGTATTGGCGATTTCACGGAAAGGTAAAGTGTATGGATTTTTCATCATGGTCAAAGGAAGGAAGTGCTCCTGTTTGTATTCATGATGAAGATAAGGCTTTGCCTTGAATTATGTCAGCGCCCTGACAGGCTTGGGGCTGGTGCACGTAAATCTAGGGTAGCTCCGATTTTCCTATTTTTGTCCTTCTAAATTTATATCATGAAAATCATCAGAAGAGCATCCGCCACCTGGAAGGGAACGGGTAAAGAAGGTTCCGGTACCGTGAGTACCCAAAGTACCGCATTAAACCAAGTTCAGTTCTCATACGGTTCACGTTTTGAAGAAGGCGTCGGAACCAATCCCGAGGAATTGGTGGGAGCAGCCCATGCCGGCTGTTTCAGCATGAAACTCAGTTTCATCATTGTGGCCGGCGGCTTCGTGGCGGAGTCCATTCAGACTTCCGCTAAGGTCACCCTGGAAGAAGGAAAAATTTCAACGGTGAACCTCGACGTGAAAGGAAAGGTTCCCGGCATGTCGGCAGAGCAGTTTGCCGATGCGGCGATGGAGGCCAAAGCCAATTGCCCGATTTCGAAATCCCTGAACGCTGAGATTACGGTCAGCGCGACCCTCGAAGCCTAAAAGGCCGGTAGTGCCGCGGTCGTCCTTTCAGTCCGGCGACCGCGGCGCTGTACCCGTTTTTCAAGGGCCGGCGGGGCTTTTTGATTTAGTGCGGCTGCAACCCCATTTCCCCGCAAAGCGAAGTCATCATCAGTTTCTTCACTTTCTTCAGATCTCCGGGATATTCACCCAGCAGCACCATCAGTTTCGTCAGCGCGCTTTCGGTGGTCATGTCCTTTCCGCTGATGACCCCGATCTTGTTCAGCTGAACACTGGTTTCATAACGGCCCTGCTCTACGCTGCCTCCCGAGCACTGTGAAACATTGATCACCACCAGTCCCTTTTGAATGGCTTTGCCAAGCGAGGAAATGAAATGCGGATCGGTGGGGGCATTGCCGCTGCCGTAGGTCTCCAGCACAAGGCCTTTCAAATGCTCTTGTGCCAGAATGCCGTTCATCCAGCTGTCGGTGATGCCGGGAAAAATACGGATGAGGCCCACCTGTGTTTCCAGCCGGAGATTCACCTTGAGTTTTTTTCCGGGCTTCGGCAGCAGGAGGTCGCGGTTGAAATACAGGTCGACACCGGCTTCGGCCAGGGGCATGCAATTGAGCGAATGGTAGGCGTCGAAGTCGGAGGAGGTGTATTTCTCCGCCCGGTTGCCACGGTAAAGTTTGCTGTTGAAATAAATGCAGACTTCCGGTATCAGGATGTCACCGGCCGCAATTTCCACGGCGGTGATGAGGTTTCTTTTGGCATCGGTGCGTAGCGCGCCCATGGGCAGCTGCGAGCCGGTAAAAATGACGGGTTTGGATAAATGCTCCAGCATGAAACTCAGGGCGGAAGCGGAATAGGCCATGGTGTCGGTGCCGTGAAGAATGACAAAGCCATCGTGGCGGGTATAGTTTTTCTGAATCACGCCGGCGAGTTCGATCCAGAAGGCAGGGGTGACATTGGAACTGTCGATCTGCTGCCGGAACGCATGGTGTTGCAGCCGGCAGCGGATCCGCTTCAGGTCGGGAACGTACTCGGTGACCTTGCCGAAATCGAAAGGTTTGAGGGCGCCCTTCGCATCGTGCTGCATGCCGATGGTGCCGCCGGTATAAATGATCAGAATGTTTTTCATAGACGGAAGAGTTTCCGGGCGTTTTCGCTGGTGATGCGGCCCGCTTCTTCGGGGGAGAGATTTTTTATGTCGGCGAACTTTTCAGCGATGTATTTGATGTAGGCCGGCTGGTTGCGTTTGCCGCGGTGCGGAACCGGGCTGAGGTAAGGACCGTCCGTTTCGAGTACGATGTGTTGGGGATCTATTTCGGCAATCACCTTGTCTACCCCGCCGTTTTTATAGGTCAGTACCCCTCCGATGCCGAGATAAAAGCCCATGTCAATCATCTCCCGCGCCTGGTCCAGGCTGCCGCTGAAGCAATGAAATACTCCGCGCAGCCCGCTGAGCTTCAAGGAGCGGATGAGCGCCATCACCTCTTCGTTGGCGTTACGGGTATGCAGGGCTACCGGCAGGTCGAGGGCATGGGCCAGCCGAAGCTGCCTGCGCAAAGCCTCCTCCTGCTGCGTAATGTGGTCGAGGTCCCAGTAGCGGTCCATGCCGATTTCACCCACCGCGATGTATTTTCCGCTGCGCAGTTCCATTTCTACCAGCGCCAGCTCTTCCTCAAAATTTTCTTTGACATAGCAGGGGTGGAGGCCCATCATCGGAAGGCAATAGCCCGGGTATTCATCCGCCAGTTTCTTCAGTCCCGGAAGGGAGCGATGGTCAATGTTCGGCAAGAGCATCTGCACCACTCCATCGGCCTTCGCGGCGGCTATCAGCGCGTTCCGGTCGGGCGCAAACTCTTCCGCATACAGGTGAAGATGGGTGTCGATGATTTGCATGCTGCGAATTTAATTAAGTTTGAGGCGTCAAATTCCCAGCACTTGCCGAAATTCCTCCTGGTCCGTTTCAGTTCCATCGGTGACATCGTCCTTTGTTCACCGGTCATCCGCTGTCTGAGCGAGCAGGTGCCGGAGGCGGAAGTGCATTTCCTGACGCGCAGCCCCTATAAGATGGTGCTGGAACATCATCCGCTCCTCAACAAAGTTTTATACACCGACGGGAGCCTGGACGATGTAGCCGAAGCGCTGAAGGCGGAGCAATACGATTACATCATCGACCTGCACCACAACCTGCGCAGCCTGAAACTGAAACGCATGCTTAAAGTGCCCTCCTTTTCTTTCCGTAAACTCAATATCGAAAAGTGGTTGCTGGTGAACCTGCACATCAACCGCATGCCGTCCCTGCACATCGTCGACCGTTACCTGGAAACACTCCGTTCGTTCGGTGTGCAAAACGATCACCGGGGACTTGATTTCTATCCGGAGCCGGGCGCGGAGAAAGTCATGGCGCGTTTGCCGGAGTCACACCAGCAGGGTTTTGTGGCTATCGCCATCGGCGCTCAGCACAGCACGAAAATGATGCCCAGTGAAAAAATCGGACGTATCGTAAAGGGGCTCGGACGCCCCGTGGTTTTGCTCGGCGGCAAGGAAGACCGGACCCGTGGGATGCAGGTGGAGATGGCAGCCGGTGAACTGGTCTGGAATGCCTGTGGCCACACCACCCTCGGTGAATCCGCCATCCTGCTGCGGGAGTCGCTGGCGGTGCTGACGCACGATACCGGACTCATGCACATCGCGGCGGCCTATAAAAAGCCCATCGTATCGGTATGGGGAAACACCGTTCCCGCTTTTGGCATGTATCCCTACCTGCCCGGCCATGCGGAATTATCCGGCATCATGGAAGTGAACGATCTCTCCTGCCGGCCCTGTTCCAAAATCGGATACGACAAGTGTCCCAAAGGACATTTTCAGTGCATGCGGGGAATCGACGACGAGCGCATCGTGTCGGCCCTGAAACGGTTTTTGTGATGCTTTAGCACCCTGCAAATCGCCTGGAGGCAGTGCGGAGGTGTTTACTGAAACAAGGCTTTCAGCTCCGTGGCCTCTGCCGGTTTCATTTTACCGGCCAGTATCAGTGCCAGCTGCCTGCGACGCAAGGCGCCGGCATAACGCTCTTTCTCCTCCTCGGTTTCGGGGAGGAGTCCCGGAACATGAATCGGATTGCCCAGCTGATCAACGGCGACAAACGTGTAAATCGCTTCGTTGCATTTCATTTTCTTCTGCCGCATGTTGTCTTCCACCCACACGTCGATAAATACTTCCATGGAGGAGTTGAAAGAACGGGACACCTTGGCCTGCAGCGTCACAATGTCACCCAGTTTGATGGGTTGGTTAAACGATACATTGTTCACCGAGGCGGTCACCACGATGCGGCTGCAGTGACGGTGTGCGGCTATGGCCGCCGTTATATCCATCCAGTGGAGCAGACGGCCCCCCATCAGGTTGCCGAGGGTATTGGTATCATTGGGTAAAACGATCTCCGTGGAAATGGCGATGCTTTCTTTTGCTGTTTTTGCTTGCATGGGATGTCAATTCTGCGGCAAAGGTACGTGCTTTGGGCGGATCGCGGTCTGCATGCCCTTGTCGGCCGTTTCGTTCATCGCGGATCCATTCAGGGAAGGATGTGCCTGGAAAAAAGAAACCACTGCATCAGCAGTGGTTTCCGGCACCCGGTGGTGCACCCGAAGGGATTCGAACCCCCAACCAACAGAATCGGAATCTGTCATTCTATCCAGTTGAACTACGGGTGCATATTCACTTGTGAATGGTCTTCTTTTTCTTTTTACCGGCCATGTTC
>JAEUTF010000162.1 GCA_016788185.1 Bacteroidia bacterium
GATTGAACCGGTTTACACCGGGAGGCTCTTCTTTGGCCTGCAGGATTTGCTGGAAAAGGGATTTTTTGATGAAGCGGCACGGATCGTGGTCATCCACAGCGGAGGGATGCAATATCTCACCCATTAACAGCGCTTTGTTAATAGCCGGAAGGAATGCAAAGGGAAATGAATCCGGCGCAGCTTAATTTTGCAGAGTGAAAAAGACGATGTTTATCAGATTAGGTGTTTTATTCCTGCTGGGAAGCGTTTCAGTCCTTGCTCAACCCAGTTTGCGCAAGGATACCGGACGTGTAAGTCCCGAAATGTATATCGGGATGTTTAAGGATGCCGCCATTGCCGATATGATGAAGACAGGAGTGCCCGCCAGCATTACGCTCGCGCAGGGCATGTACGAATCCGATTATGGAAACAGCCTGCTCGCTACCAGCGCCAACAATCACTTCGGCATAAAATGCCACAAGGAATGGAATGGAGCTACCTATCACAAAGACGATGATGCGCCCAACGAGTGTTTCAGGAAGTATGAAAATGTGCTGCACTCCTACGACGATCATTCCGATTTTTTAAGAAGCCGGGAGCGCTACCATTTCCTCTTTGAACTGGAGATTACCGATTACAAGGGCTGGTCGCATGGGCTGAAGAAAGCAGGCTATGCCACCAACCCCGGTTATGCGCATAAACTCATCGACCTGATTGAGAAGTACAAACTGTATGAATTCGATGTGCAGGGAACAAAAGTCCCGGTGGCCGGATCAAAAGACAAGGAAAGTACCCGGCCCGAAATAAAAACCTCAAGCACCAAAAAGCAGCACGGCAGAGACGCGCGTCAGGAGTCGGTTTCCACCGAAAATACCGTGAATGGCGTCCCTTTTGTCTACGCCCGTAAGGGCGACACCTGGACCAGACTGGCAAGTGAAAATAACATTGAGTTGTGGCAGATCCTGGAGTACAACGATGCGGAGAAGAACGATGTGCTGAATGAGGGAGAACCTGTTTTTATACGCCCCAAAAAGAACAAAGCCGAACCCTTTACACACCTGGTTTCAGAAGGGGAGAGCATGCGTTTTATCGCCCAGAAATACGGTGTTAAATTGAACCGTCTTTATAAAATGAATGAGATGCGTTTCGGCTCCCAGCCCGAGCCGGGGGCGAAAATTTTTCTGAAAAGGGCCATGTTGTTCGGGATTGTATTGTAAAAGCAACCTGCCGGCCACTTTTTTGTGCCATCGCCTGCTACATCTCCTTTTTTTTCGGTATACTTGAAGCAGGCGCCTGAAGGCGCTTTGACCCCCAAAAAGAAGTTGCTCACCAAGATGTCGGCAGTTTTGAGGGTGATTTTATTAGATTTAAAAAATGCGAATGTGTTTACCTGAGCAACGAAGGGTGAAGAGGACGTTTATCACGCTGGTATTTCTTGTCCTGCTGTCGGGACCTTTTATGGCCGGTGCGGTGACCTATTATACCAGGGTGAGCGGCAACTGGAATGCGCTCACGACCTGGTCGACCGTGGCCTGCGGGGGTGCAGCGGCGGCCGTTCTTCCTTCCGCGACCGATGACATCATCGTTTGCGTAGGCACCAGCGTAACGGTAAATGTGAATGCCACCATTGCCAACGTGACCATCAGCAATGGCGGCACCCTGCAAAACGGAGGAGGCTCAACCACCAACCGCTCTTTGACGGTAACCGGAATCCTGAACGTCAGCGCCGGAGGCACGCTCATACAGAACAGCATACTCAATGCTTCCACCACCTTGTTTGCGGGTACGGAAGTGTTCAGTCCAACGGCTACGCTCACCGTGAGTAACTGGTCCTCGAGGGCCGTAACGCTGATCACCGGACTGAATTCAAATCTGGGTCATGTAAACCTCAATTGGTCATCCGGTGTTTTATGGTGGGATAACCAGGGCCTGGGCGTGGTAAAAACTATACAGGGGAATTTGACCATTGGCACCTCCTGCCAGACATTCCTCGACAGTACAGGCGCCGCACTGGCCATAAGCATACCCGGCAACCTCACCGTAAACGGGAAACTGAGGGTGAAAAACGGCACCAGCGGAAATGCGGCACTGCTGGTGAATGGGAATGCCTCATTGGGAGCCAGCGGCATTTTTACCGGTATTTATGCCGGCGCGGGCGATTTTACTTTTTCAGTCAACAACCTGGTAAGCGTAGCCGGCAGTACCTTCAACGGACTGCTGGATGGTCATGGAAATACCGGAGTCAGTATCAACGGAACCTTTACCTGCGCCGGCAACTTCTATGGCATCAACGCACCCGCTGTCATGAACAACGGTGTGCCCGATATTCAGATCAACTCCCTGACCTATAACGGAGGTACCTTCATGGCCTCCTGTACCCATAACCTGGGTGGTCTGGCCACGGTGAACATTATCAGCCATGCCACCGTCAACTTCACCATTGCCGCTGATAAGATACAACTGCTGGGGTTGAGTTCGCTGGGAGGCAGCAATGTAACTACCCGGCTGAACTTTACGGTGGGTGGCAATCTGACTGTTGGAGGTTTGTCGACCTGTGAATTAAAAACGTCGGAAGCATACGGTGAGGAAACGGTTTCAGTAAACGGAGTGTTCACCTCCACGGCGGCAAAAACACTTTTCAACGGTGGACTCACAGATGCCAGCGGACACAAGGTGAAGGTAAGTCTGGGCGGCTATGTAATCAGTGGAGGAACCGTCTGGTTCAGTGAAAACCCCTCCGATACCGTTCTGATTACCGTAAATGGAAATGTTCAGATTTCCGGTGGCGTGAGCATCCTCAAATCCTCCACAGGGTATGCCCGGATGACGGTAAACGGCAACTTTACTCAAAATCTCGTGGGTAGCCTCCTCTACATGCACGGACCGGATCAGCTGGGATTGGCCTCCGCAGCCAATGATTTTGCAGACATCCGGGTGAACGGAAACTTTACACAAAGTGGTGGGATTCTTTATTTTGACAACTACGATTCTCCGGCTGAACAAAGAATTTATATCAACGGCCCTTCCTATACCATCTCCAATTCCGCCACCATGGAACGTGCAGGATACGGCACCTCTTCCAGTTTTGCGAGAATTATTTTTGAATATCCGGGTACGGTC
>JAEUTF010000106.1 GCA_016788185.1 Bacteroidia bacterium
GGCGGCAGGAAGCTTCATCACCATAAACGGAGCGAAGCAGTATTATGAACTATACGGTCAGGGCGAACCGCTGGTACTTCTTCACGGCAACGGCGGGAGCATTGGGTATATGAAGCCTCAAATCGAATACTTTTCAAAAAAGTACCGGGTGATGGTGCTGGATTGCAGGGGAAGAGGAAAAAGCGAGTTGGGAAATGACAGTCTTACCTATACGCAAATGACCCGCGACATTGCCGCCGTGCTCGATCATTTGCAGCTCGATTCCGCTTACGTGGTGGGCAGAAGCGATGGGGGCATACTTGCTTTGATGCTGGCCATTGAATACCCGGAAAAAGTAAAAAAGGCGGTAGCCTTTGCCGCCAATCTGACTCCCGACACCATGGCGCTTTACCCATCCTTTTACCAGGAAGTAATGAACGAGAGAAGACTCGCTGACGAAATGCTCAGAAAAAAGGACACCACTCAAAACTGGAAGGTCGTACAGCAAAGAAACCGCATGATGGAGTTCCAGCCGCAGCTCTCCGCCGCTGAGCTTCACCAGATCAAATGTCCGGTATTGGTGATGTCCACCGACCGGGATATCATCCGCGAAGAACATACGGTTTACATTTACAGGAACATCGCCAAAGCGAACCTGAGCATCCTGCACGGTGAAGATCACTATGTGACCAAAAACAACCCTGATTTGTTCAACACCACCGTTCAGAAATATCTGGACGAGCCTTTCAACCATCCCGCCCGGTGACGAAACAGAAACCGACGACCGTCACCCCGTCTTTTTCCATTCCCGCCTGCCCGCATTAAGCATGGTCTTCATCCGGCAGGGTAAACGGGAAGCATGGGTTCCGGCCCATGTACCGGTGCCAGCCCGGAGCTTCCTGCGGGGTTTGGGGTATGACTAAAATGAATACCTTAGCTTCCTGAACCTCCTGCTTTATGACTTCGCACATTTTGATTGTCAAGAACATGGTTTGCAACCGCTGCGTACTGACGGTGGAAAACATCCTGGAGCGGTCAGAGATTGAATTCCACAAAGTGCTTTTCGGCGAAATACACCTCAAGACTGCGCTCACCACCCCGCAAAAAGAACTATTGCAGCAGCAGCTTTTACGGGTCGGACTGGAAATCATAGACCATCACACCGGCGCGCAGATTGAAAAAATAAAAAAACTGGTGATGGACAAGGCGCGGAATGAAGTGAGCGACACGGAAAACAAACAGAACCTCTCCGTCTTCCTTTCCACCCGCCTGAATTACGAATACACACACCTGAGCAGTATGTTTTCTGAAATAGAAGGCAGAACAATTGAAAACTTTTTCATTGAACAAAGGATTGAAAAAGCCAAGGAACTGCTGGTATACGGACAGAAAACGCTTTCTGAAATTGCCTTTGAACTCCAGTACAGCAGCACGGCACACCTCTCCAGCCAGTTTAAAAAAGTAACGGGATTAACCCCTTCTCATTTCAAGGAGGTGGGGGCCATCCGGCGTCAATCGCTGGATAAAGTATGATCCCAAAGTTGTGTAAGACTTACCCAAAGTAATGTAAGTGCCGGACCTCTGCTTCGGAATACTTTTGCATCGTAGTTTTTAAACGATCAAATGATGAGCAAGAATTCAGAAATGACCGGCCGTGCACGCAGCAGCAGACGGGTCACCCGCCCAAGGGGCATCTGTACAACCAGGATCTGCGAAAACTACAGGGGCGGTTCATCGGTCCGCTGCCCACAAGATACCGGCGGGCAGTCCTCCCCTTTTTAACCGTCCGTTGCCTGTTCCTAGTGAAAAACCTCTATAAAAAACCAACCTAAAGCAAACGAAAATGAAAACGCCTACCCTTCAGAATAAAACAGTTGAATACACCCTGGAAGCCGGTGAATTCCCCTGGGAAATTGCGCCGGGGAAAACCATTCAGGCATGGGGTTTCAACCAACAGGTTCCCGGACCGGTGATCAGGGCGAATGCCGGCGATACCGTCGTTGTCCGAGTGACCAATGCCTTATCAGAGCCAACCATGGTTTACTGGCACGGCATCTGTCTGCCGGCCACTATGGACGGCACGGATCTGACTCAAAAACCAATTGCCCCCGGTGAATCCTTTGAATACCGCTTTGAAGTTCCGCAGGCGGGTACCTTCTGGTATCACTCGCATGCCAATGAAACCGTTCAAATGGAAAGAGGGATGTACGGTGCCATCGTCGTAAATGAAAACAGCGAGCTCCAGCTCGACTAGGACCGGGTGTTCATGATTGATGACATGAAACTTGACCCGAACCAGGCTTTTACCACACCCCGCTGGTACATTCCGCGCATGGTCGAAAGACATGACGGACGCGAAGGCGACACCCTGCTCATCAACGGAAAAGAAAATCCGCTCATCACGGTGCATGCCGGCCAGATGGAAAGGTGGCGCTTTATCAATGCCTCCAGTGCACGGTATTTTTTACTGCACCTGGAGGGCAGGGAATTCAAAATTATCGGTACGGACGGCGGCTTGCTGGAGCAGGCCAGAACGGTGAAGGAAGTACTGATCACGCCGGGCGAAAGGATGGACATCGTGGCCGGCCCCTTTGTGGAAGGCGAGACCTTTGCCCTTGAATCCCTGCCCTACAACAGAATGACCTTTCTAAAGGCCAAACGACAAACTTTTGCCACCGTGAAAGTGAGTACGGCAAAACCCTCGCTTGCCCATCTTCCCGAATTACTAAGGAAGATCGAGCCGCTGGCTGCACCGGAGGCTCCCGCTTCCAGAACCATTAAACTATCGGTTGGCCCGAGTTTGAAGCACGGCATGAATTTCCTGGTGAACAACGACATGCATGTTCAGGACCAACCCGTTCAGGTTGGTGAGTTGCAAATCTGGGAGATCCACAATGCAAGTCTGATGGACCACCCCTTCCACCTGCACGGCTTTTTCTTTCAGGTGATCGACGAGAACGGAAAAGCGCCCGCCTACAGGGCCTGGAAAGATACTGTCAATATCCCTCCGCGAAGCCGGGTTAAAATTGCCTGGATGCCCGACAACCGCCCCGGCACCTGGATGTATCACTGCCACATTATTGAACATCATGCCGCGGGCATGATGGGACATTTCGAAGTGGTGAACGGAAGCAAGGCGGACACCCACCCACCTTCCGGTCACACGCACCACCATTAAAGAAACAAGCCATAACCTATCAACACTCCGCCATAACCGGCGGAGTTTTTTATTCCCATAATTCTATAACAGGAACCCAAAGTAGTGTAACAGCCTCGTGGGGGCGCTCCTCTACTTTTGCAGCGTACTAATCACCTACCTAAAAAACCACCATGAAAAAAATCCTTCCCTTTCTGATCCTGCTTGTTGTTGCCTCCTGCAAGAAAGAAGAACTCGGCGACTACCTGACCAAAGATTTCTCCATTCAATCCGCTTCCACCGGCGCTACCTACCACATCAACGTGGCACTCCCCGACCATTACCATGCTTCCGGGAAATATGCAGCCATTTATGTTTTAGACGGGGAAGATAATTTTGATTTTGTTGCCGGCAGCTGCAAGAAATACAGCCGCGACTACTCCAAATCCGACGTGCTGGTGGTCAGCATCGGATACGGCAGAAACCGCGCCCTAGACTACACCCCCACGGATGCAGCAGAAGGAGACGGGGGAGCCGAACAATTCCTTCAATTTATAAACAATGAACTGATTCCCGAAATGGAAAGCGCATTCGGAGCTGACACGAGCCGGGACAGCCGCATCCTCCTCGGACATTCCTTTGGCGGACTGTGTGCGGCTTACGCGTTCACCCATCACAACGAAATGTTCGGACATTATATGCTGCTGAGCCCATCCCTGTGGTATGACAACCTGGTGATGTTGCGCTACGAACAGGACAAGCGGGCTGCCAACCAGGCCAGGCCCCAGCATGTGTTCATGGGTCTGGGAGAAATGGAAAACAGCGGACGCATGCTTGCACCGTACATGGCCTTCTATCAGCGCCTGCAGAGCCATTACCCTGACATGCAGGCGATGAGCCATCTCGTGCCACACCTGGATCACATGGGCTCCAAAAATCCCAACATCACTGAAGCCCTCAAATTTTACTTCCAGCAACAATAATCGCTGCATCCAACCCATCAAAATTAAATCATATGAAAAAAATCATAAACCTTTCATTCATGTTCCTGCTTTTTCACGCGGCAGCATCCGGCCAGCCGGACAGCACCAGGATAAGTGGCAAAACCTATCCCCTGAGCCGTTGGACCCTTGAGCCGGGAATCGGACTGAAACCGTATCCCGTCTCCGACTTCCTGGTGAGCAATGTGCTGCAATGGAACATCAGAAAAAAGTTCAGCCTGGTATCGTACACGTCTTACGCTTACAACAACGCTTTCCTTCGCCGCTTCAATTACATCAAAACGGACTATAACTTCTCCCTTACACAGAAACTGGGTATCGGCACCTCTTTCTATTCGAAAGCCGCTTCGCATACCTTCTCCCTCCTGGGAGGCATCCAATACGATTCCTACAAGGAGACCCTGGAACATCCCGACTTTGAAAAAGTATCCTTCGGGCTGAGCTCCGTACGTCCCGACATTGGACTGATGTACAACCTGAAAGTGGGAAAGAAAAAATACTTCTTCAGCTACCGCATGTACCTCCCGCTCTATCCGTATCCCTTCCTTACCAGCGACATCAATGCCGTGGATGGCAACATGGCCAACATCAGCCTTGAACTCGGACTTGGCATCCGCCTGAAATGACCCGTGTTCATTGCTAACACCTCCTTTAAAGCCTTGCACAAGATCCCTGCCCTTATAAACCCCAATGGAAATCGCCTGAAAGAAGGCTTTCGGGCAGCTATTCGCATCGTTCCCTTTCTCCCGCTCCTGATTTTCTGCCCTGACATCCTTTCGGGTCGTCAAGGCCCGCCTTCACGACATGGAGCACGCTGAAATCAAACTCAAGCCGCGACCGGAAATACGAATCCGGTCGCGGCATGGTCTGCAAAAAGGAAATCAGGCTGGAGTCAGGAGTGTCGCTTAAAAAAATTAAAGGATAGTAGCGGAAAATTAAAAAATGAAGTTTATTTTTCGCTGACACAAAAGAAGGACTTCACCCGAAAGGAGAAAGAACCAAAACCTTCCCCTTTCTTCTTTGAGAAAAAGCCTCTTTCTGCAAAGGTGTTCCGCCCAATGAAAACGAATGAACTCGAAGATTTTCTGATCCGGCAGGTTAAAAAGGAGAACACTCCGTCCATCCAGTACCGCATTTTCAACAAAGACCACGACCTGTTTAGCTTTCAATACGGGTATTCCGACATCCTCAACAAGAAGGAGATTACCGGAAACACCGGCTTTCATGCTTACTCCGTCACAAAGACCTTTACGGCCCTGGCCATACTGCAGCTGGCCGAACAAAAAAAGCTGAATATTGAAGATCCGGCGCTTAGCTGCCTTCCTGATTTCCCCTATTCACCCGAAATAAGCATCCGGCAGTTGATGAACCACAGTGCGGGCATCCCCAATCCGGTTCCGCTCAGCTGGATCCATGCAGCCGAGGAACACGATCGATTCGACAGCCGGCAATTTTTCCGGCAGGTGTTTCGCAAGTATCCTAAAACTTCCTTTCGGCCGGGTGAAAAATTTGCCTATTCCAACCTTGGCTATGTTTTACTCGGGCAGATCATCGAGCAGGTGTCAGGATTAAGCTATGAAGATTACATCACAGAAAATATCATGCGTATGCTCGATCTGTCCAACCGGGAGTTAGGCTTCCGCACCGATGAAATTGAACAGACGGCCAAAGGCTACCATAAAAACATGAGCTTCTCCAACCTGCTCCTGGGCTTTTTCATCGATAAAGAAAAATACATGGGCGCTAAGGAAGGCCCATGGAGAGCCTTCCGCGACCATTATGTGAATGGTGCCGCTTACGGAGGGCTGATCGGCACCTCAGCCGCCTTTGTAAAATACATCCGGGAGCTCCTGCGTCCGGGATGCCGCCTCATCGGCG
This sequence comes from Bacteroidia bacterium, assembly GCA_016788185.1. Lineage (GTDB taxonomy): Bacteria > Bacteroidota > Bacteroidia > AKYH767-A > OLB10 > JAJTFW01. The sequence goes on from JAEUTF010000106.1 coordinate 5,995, forward strand.
ATGACTACAAAAAGTTGTTGTTTACGGAAAACCGCAACAACCGAAATCAGGCCACCGGCATGTGTTTATCCTGGTTTACGGGAAAACTGAACGACCGGAGCTATTGTGCCCACGCCGGCGGTGGCGGTGGCTATTATTGTGAAATCAGAATCTACCCCGAACAGGGAATTGGGAGTGTCCTCGCATTCAACAGAACGGGCATGCGCGACGAAAGGTTCCTGGATAAAACAGACCGTTATTTCACAGGCGAATTCCTGTAAGGGGAACTTTTCATCCGGTGATTAACCATAAAATAAAAAATAATTGACATTACTTTCGTCTGTCTGCACGTTGAACCACACCTGAAAATATTCTGATTGACACTTATCCTGTGTCGGAATCCATAGATATCACCCTGTCCAACCCTGTTAAAATGAAAACGAAAGCATTAGCAGCCAATGAGCTCCTGAACACACTGAAAAAACGCTTTGAACAAAACATGAAACGGCACCCGGGTATGAAATGGGAACAGGTGCTGGCGAGGCTTGAAAAAAAGGCGGACAAACTGCCGGCATTGGCTGCCATGGAAAACAGCGGCGGCGAACCGGATGTCATCGCGCTGGATGCGAAGACGGGCGAGTATCTTTTTGTGGACTGCTCCAAAGAGAGTCCGGCGGGACGCCGAAGCTTGTGCTACGACCGCGAAGGACTGGAGTCGAGAAAAGAACATCCACCCGAAAACACGGCCATTGACCTGGCGGCGGCCATGGGCATTGAGTTGCTTACAGAAGAACAATACAGCATGCTGCAACAACACGACCATTTTGACCTGAAAACATCGAGCTGGCTCAAAACGCCCGCGGCGGTCCGGAAACTCGGCGGCGCCATCTTCGGCGACTTCCGTTACGGCCGCGTCTTTGTCTACCACAATGGCGCGCAATCCTATTATGCCGCCCGCGGCTTTCGTGGCCTCCTGAAAGTTTAATGTACCTGATGCAGGGATGAAAAAGGCCGGATGCCCTTCGTCCGCATCTCCCGATTGCCTATTTTTATGAGGCGCATGAAAATAAAAGCATATATACTTCTTCAGACAGCGATTCGGTGTGCTTTGCTGCTCTGCCTCTGCATACCGCAAGGCGCCATGGCCGGACCGGACGTTACCCTGGATTCGCTTAAAAGATCCTTGAAAACAAGGTCCGGCGACAGCTCAAAGGCGGAAGTCATGAGTGAACTGGCCCGCTATTTCTTCCAAAATGGCAAGGCGGATTCGGCCCTGCTGTACTGCAATGAGGCGATCCGGCTGGCCACCAAAGCCGGACACCAGCAACTCTTGGCTACGGCCTATACTGACCGGGGCCGGATTCACAGCGACCCCGGTAATTATCCGGAAGCCATGAATGATTTTCAAATTGCGCTCCAGATGTATGCCGGATCGGGTGACCGTAAAAACGAAGCCAACCTCTATAACCTCATCGCCAACACCTGCCATCTGCAGGGCGACTATCCCAATGCTCTCAAAAACCAGTACGCGGCCCTGAAAATCCGTGAAGAGATCAGGGATGAAGAAGGCATCGCCTGGTCGTACAATAACATCGGCACCATTTACCGGATACAAGGCGATTATCCTGCGGCTTTGAAAAATTACTACAGCTCTCTGAAATTACTGGAAAAATTCGGGGATCAGAAAATGATTGCCATTGCCCACAACAACATCGGCAATGTATATTCCCTGCAAGGGAAACACCCGGAGGCGCTCAACAGTTATTTTTCCTCCCTGAAAATACGCGAAGCCATCGGTGATAAAAAGGAAATCATGGCCTCCTATATTAACATCGGCGACGCCTTCTGCGATTTGTATGAAAAGGATTCACTGACACGGGAGGTGCAGGTGGAACTGGAGGGCACGGAGACCCGCCGCATCGGCAGAGACGGCTGGCTCGACATGGCCATGCGCATTCAATCCAGGGCCCAAGCGATGAACCAGGAATCGGGGAATACCTATTACAGCATCTTCAGTCTTTCCGGGATGGGACGCATCCATTTCCTCCGCCAAAACTACCGCGAATCCATTGCTTTATACTCCAAAGCCTATGGCCTTGCGGAGGAGATGGAAGCCCTCGAACTGCAAAAGGAAATCGCAAAATACCTTAGTGATAATTACAACCGTCTGAAAGATTTCAGGAACGGAATGATCTGGTATGAGAAATATACCGCGCACAAGGACAGCCTTTTCAACCAGCTGAAAACCGATGACCTCACCAGGACACGGATGAAATATGAATTTGAAAAAAAGGAGAACGAAGCAAAAGCGGTGCAGGACAAAAAAGACGCTCTTGCCCGTGTGGAACTCGAACGGCAGAAGAAGATGCGGAATATTTTCCTCGGAGGCTTCTCCCTGGTGCTGATCTTCGCCGGCATTTTCTTTTACCAGCGCAACAACATCAGAAAAGAAAAAACAAGAAGTGACAATTTGCTGCTGAATATCCTTCCCTCTGAAATAGCCAGCGAACTGAAGCAGACGGGAACCTCGCGCACCAAATCATTCGGCGAGGTAAGTGTGATGTTCGCCGACTTTGTAGACTTCACAAAAATCAGTGAAAAGATCAGTCCTGAAGCGCTCGTCGGGGAGATACACACCTGTTTCAGTGCCTTTGATCTCATCATTCAGAAGTACAAGGTGGAGAAAATAAAAACCATCGGCGATGCCTATCTCTGCGCCGGGGGCCTGCCCCTTTCGGATCCCGATCATGCCGAACACGTGGTACGGGCGGCCCTTGAAATCAGGGAGTACATGAGGCAGAGAAGAAAAATAAAGGAATCAAAAAACGAAATCCCCTTCGAGCTCCGCATCGGGATCCATTCCGGACCGGTGGTAGCCGGCATTGTGGGCGTGAAGAAATACGCCTATGACATCTGGGGCGACACCGTCAACATCGCGGCCCGTCTGGAACAGAGTTCTCTGCCGGGAAAGATCAACATCAGCAGCAAAACCTATGAGCTGGTTAAAAACAAATTTCAATGCAGCTACAGAGGAAAGATAGAAGCAAAAAACAAGGGCGAGATTGACATGTACTTCCTGGAGGCCTGATCAGCACGCAATGCAGCCCATCTGACGATCAAAGAGGAATTCCAGAACATGCGTCCGCATACCGCCGGCATCATCCATTCGCACACTTCCTTCAGCGACCCGGCGCTCCGGAACAAACCAGGCAGGATCCAAATGACAGAAATGAAATACCCGGTTCAACTCAAACTGAGAATCGACTGGAGTGAACTCGATCTTTTCGGACATGTGAACAATGTTTCCTTTTTTAAATACATACAGGCCGCCCGTGTGCATTACTGGGAAAAATGCGGACTTACCGCCCTGCACAAAAAAAGCAACATCGGCCCCCTGCTCGCATTCTGCAGCTGCGATTTCCGCCAGCCTTTGTTTTATCCCGGCCACATCACGCTGTACTCGCGGATGGAATTCATAAAAAACACGAGCTTCGGCATTGTACACAAGTTGGTGAATCAAAAAGACATTACCGTGGCCGAAGCAAAGGATGTCATGGTGCTGTTTGACTACACCCTGCACCAAAAAACAAGCTTTCCGAAAACGTTGAAAGCTAAAATTGAAAAGCTGGAGGGCAGAACATTCTAACTCCGGCGGCTGCCCGTAATGGATTGCTCCCGCCGGAACCCGGTGCGCTTGCGTGCCACAATCATTGGCCGGTGTTTTTCGCACTTATTGATGGTACGATGGCGGGGATATGATCCCGTAGCAATTAACCGGCTGATAGTTGCCCTTCGCAAACCATGCACCTTTCATTTGGAATTTGACTGGTACTCCTCCGTCCTGTTGATACCGGAACCGGGATTTATTGAAATCCAGAAAAGCGCTGAGTAGCATTCAAGATGCTGATTTATATCTGTTTACAAGATTCTTCTTGCAAAGCCAAAACAAATCCATTTACTTTGCGTTTCAAAGTACTTTCCATATGAACGAAAAAGACCATTTAAACACGCTCTCGGACATCAGATCGCTGATGGAGCGTTCTTCACGCTTCCTCCCGCTGAGCGGCATGTCGGGCATCTTTATCGGGCTCTATGCTCTGGCCGGTGCCTGGTTCACCGCCTGGTATCTGCGGGAGCATTTCAGCGGTACCGGAAGCAGTGAACCTGCGGCAGCAGGCGCTCCCCCGGAAAGTCTGCTCGCTCCAACGGGCATGATCGTACTGGTCGCCTTCCTGGTGTTGTCTCTTTCCCTGCTCACGGCCTATTACTTTACGCGAAGAAGAGCCGTAAAAGAAGGACTGGCCCTGTGGGATGCATCTGCCAGAAGAATGCTCCTTAACCTCTGCATTCCCCTGGCTGCGGGCGGTCTCTATTGCCTGGCCTTGTGGAAACACCAGCATCCCGAACTGCTGGCTCCGGCCATGCTCCTCTTTTACGGTCTCGCCCTTCTCCATGCCGCTAAATACACCTACAACGATTTACGTTTCCTCGGTCTGGCTGAAATGATGCTGGGTCTTCTGGCCTCCTTTCTGACGGAGTATGGCCTCACGTTCTGGGCCCTTGGATTCGGGCTTCTGCATATTCTTTATGGCATCACCATGTATTATAAATATGAGCGATGAAGGAATATGTGAGCGGGCTCAACCGCGAGTTTGAAAGTCGCGTACGATTGGGAATCATGTCGATCCTGATGGTCAACGACAGAGCGGAATTCAAAACCCTCAAGGAGCTGTTGGCACTGACCGATGGCAACCTGGCCAGCCATCTTACCGCACTTGAAAAAGCGCATTACATTAAAGTGAAAAAGCAGTTCGTTGACCGGAAGCCAAACACAACGTACAGCGCTACCGCCCAGGGGAGAAGGGCCTTCACCGAGCACCTGAACCTGCTGGAAAAATTCCTGAAGAGCAACAAGCAATAAAACCTCCCCTTTCATAAAAACACGGTTATGGAAATAGCGACCAACCTGAACAATCCCCGCCAGCTCGAAAAAATGTACCGCGAAAACAAAGCGGCCTTCAAGGCGGAATTTAACCGGCTGTATCCGGAACTCAAGCACGAACAGGTTGCAGAATTCTGGCACGAAAGACTGAATTTTGAAAACCGGGAAATTTCATGGGGCAGTACCCGGGAACTCAGCATCGCCATTGTTGCTGCCCTGGTGGCGGGACTACTGGCCCAGCTTCCCCTGTTGCTTGGAATCAATCCGGAAGATTTCTATGCCAGAAATATCGGCTTTATCATCTTCCCTATCCTCACCGCGCATTTCATTCGCAAAAACAAACTTTCCATCCGCAAATCCTTGTTCGTGCTGCTGGCGACTTTGGCCTCCCTGATTTACATCAATCAGTTACCGGAAATCAAAAACAGCGATTCCATCCTGTTGGCCTGCATACACCTTCCCCTCCTGCTGTGGGCCCTGCTGGGTTTTTGCTATACGGGTGAAGCCATCAACAAGCTGCAAAAGCGCCTCGAATTTCTGCGTTACAACGGTGATCTGCTCATCATGTCGGGGCTCATTCTGATTGCCGGCGTGGCACTCAGCGGCATTACGATGATGCTTTTTTCCGCCATTGGTTACGATATTGAGAAATTTTACGGCGACTACATTGTGGTTTCAGGACTGGCGGCCATACCCGTGTTGGGTACTTACATCACACAAAGCAATCCACAGCTCGTTCATAAGGTATCGCCGGTTCTTGCAAAATTATTCAGTCCGCTGGTCTTGATCATGCTACTGATTTACCTCTCCGCCATCCTGTACTCGGGCAAGAATCCCTATATGGACCGCGAATTTCTGATGGTCTTTAACCTCATGCTCATCGGTGTAATGGCCATCGTTCTATTCTCACTGGCCGAAACCTCCAGGCAAGAATATGCTAAAGGCGGCAGCATGATCCTTTTTGCTCTATCGCTGGTAACCATCCTGGTGAACGGGATTGCCCTCTCGGCCATCCTCTTCAGAATATCCGCCTGGGGCCTTACACCCAACCGTCTGGCCGTTTCAGGGGCAAATCTGCTCATGTTAAGCAATCTCTGCCTGATTGCTTACCGCCTCTACCGCCATTTCCGCCACAAAGCGGCGATCAGCGAAGCTGCTCAATCCATCTCCTTGTTTCTTCCCCTGTATTTTATGTGGACGGTATTTGTCATTTTTATACTTCCCCTTTTGTACAGTTTTAAATAAGCAGGGATGAACATCAAAAACACCATACAACCCGTTCATCGCAATCTGAAAACGAGTACTACAAAACAACTTGCACCAAAAGTCTATCCCCGTACGAAACAGCCAGAGCACACCTTGAAGATCAGGACAAGGACCTTCCGGCGCGGAAATTTTATAGCCTGCACCCGTTGAACCAGAAATCCTCAGGAACCTGGCGGGCCAGGTTTTATATAAGGATGGATTTCGTCTTCCACTGGCTTAACGGCCTTTGAGCTATTTTTAATTACGAGCTGAGGCGTACAGCACCGGTTTAAATCAACAGTGAACTTCGAACTATTCAGCAGCGGGATAGGCAGGCGTTTCAATAAGAAACCAATGTTTGGTACCCGATCACCCGCTTCCTCCTGCGCATGCTTTACACCGGGATGAGAAGGTGACTAACCTGAAAATTGAAAGAGGGTAAATGCATGGCTTCAGGCAGCAGGGCACAAGCCCTTAAACGAATACAAATGTTTATTGCACGGCTATCCATTTTTTGTTCCGTAATTTAACGCCGGGGCGGGGCTGAAGGCCCCCGGAAATTCAAGCGCTATTAAACAGATACAAACGTTTATTATCCGACTATCCATTTTCTGGTTGGTAATTTTAGTCTTGAGCGGGGCTGAAGGCCCCCGGACAATCAAGCGTTTTTTAAACGGATACAAGCGTTCAAAACCCGACTATCTATTTTCTGTTTCATAAATTCAATTCGGGGCGGGGATAGCATCCCCCTTTTTTAAAAGGCAGTCTAAGAAGAACTCCTGGTTTGA